>JAJBAV010000022.1 GCA_020532085.1 Candidatus Cloacimonadota bacterium
CATCCGGCGCTTGAGCTCTTCTGCCGGCATCTTGTCACTTACTTGGATCTGTCTCATCTGTACCTCCAGTAAACTGAAACTGGAGATACAATAACCTATATTTGGAATTATGCAAGCGAAATGGTATCAGTAAGTCTGGATCAGCGATCCAGCCATCTTGCCCTTGGCGCATGAAGTGCTTTGGCAGTACCTGAAAAAGACCCACCAAGCCTTTGTCGCCAGGTGGGCCACTTATGCTTCAATCCAAGTTCAATGAAAGAAACGGGGGAGGGGTCAGTCTCCGAAATACTCGGCCACGGTCTCCATCCACTCCGGGATGGGGATGTGGTGGGGACATTTGCTGAGGCATACGCCGCAGTTGACGCATTTATCCGCTCGGGCGGCGGCGGGGATCCAGCCCTGGTATTCCTGTTTGTGGCGTTCTTTTTCGCCGAACATCATCGCTTCGTTGTAGTGCCCGAACACTGAGGGGATGGCCACCCCATGAGGACAGGGCAGGCAGTAGCGGCATGCGGAGCAGGGAATGGCGATGCGGTGGATGTATTCCAGGCGGGCCTGTTTGTAAAGGCCAAGTTCGCGCTCGTCGATCTGGCCGCGCTTGAAGGAGTTGGCCAAGCGGATGTTTTCCTTCAGCTGGTCCAGGTTGCTCATGCCGGAGAGGTTCACCGAAACGGAATCCAGGTTCCAGATCCAATTCAGGGCGCGCTGGACCGGGCTCCAGTCGTGTTTGCTCTTGGCCCAGACGTCTTTCACGGCGTCCGGCACCTGCTGCACCAGTTTTCCGCCGCGCAATGGCTCCATGGCGATGATGCCCATGCCCTTGGCTGCGGCTAGTTTAGAACCGTTCAGGCCGGCCTGGTAATGGGTATCGAGAAAGTTCAGCATGAACTGGCAGAAATCCCAGTCATAGCGCTCGACGATCTGTTTGAAGACAGGATACTTGTCGTGGAAGGAAAAGCCGATGTGGCGGATCCTGCCGTCGGCGCGAGCGCCCTCCAGCCAGTCCAGAACGCCCAGGCGCAGCATTTCTTTCCAGGAACGCTGGTTGAGGGCGTGGAGCAGGTAGTAGTCCACGTGATCGGTCCGCAGCCGTTCGAGCTGTTGGTTCAGGTAGCTGTCCATGTCGGCGCGGGTTTTCACCAGCCAGCAGGGCAGTTTGGTGGCGATGTAAAACCTGGAGCGGTCGTTTTGGGCCACAAATTTGCCCAGCAGGGGTTCGCTGGCGCCGTCGTGATAGCCCCAGGCGGTGTCGAAATAGTTCACACCCTGTTCCAGCGCGTATTGCAGCATGGCGAGGGCCTTTTTTTCATCGATCCTGCCGGCTTTTGTCTGCGGCAGGCGCATCAGGCCGAGGCCCAGGGCCGAGAGCTTGTCTTTGGATTTGGGCATGGTTCTATATCGCATAATGAATTCCTTTGTAAATGCCAAGCTGTTGGCCGGGTGGATCCTGTCAATGGAATTTCGCGCCGCGGCCAAACGTTCGCCCCGCCCGAAACTGACTGCAGACAAGGGATCCGGCCCCGCCAGGCAAAGAATGTCTTGACACAAAGGTGAGCCATAGGTTTTGGCTTTGGGTAAAGAAAAAAATATCCATATATGGAGGAAAAAAGATGTCCGAGAATCTCAAACACGGAACTATCAGCTCAAGCGAGTCCATGGAACTGGAAGAGAAGTACGGAGCGCACAACTACCACCCACTGCCGGTGGTGCTGGCCAAAGGCGAGGGAGTGTTCCTCTGGGATCCCGAAGGAAACCGTTATTACGATTTCCTTTCGGCCTACTCCGCCGTGAACCAGGGACACTGCCATCCCAAGATCATCCAGGCCCTCATCGACCAGGCCAAGGAACTCACTCTCACCTCCCGGGCGTTTTTCAACAACAAGCTGGGTGAATACGAAAAGTATATCACCGAGTATTTCGGCTACGACATGGTGCTGCCGATGAACTCCGGCGCGGAAGGCGTGGAAACGGCCCTCAAGCTGGCCCGCAAATGGGCCTACCAGGCGAAGGGCGTGGAAAAGGACGGCGCGATCATCGTTTTCGCCGAAAACAACTTCCACGGCCGCACCCTGGCGGTGGTTTCAGCCTCCACGGATCCCGACTGCTATGAAGGTTTCGGGCCCTTTATGCCCGGCATCGCCAAGATCCCCTACAATTCCCCGGAAGCCCTGAAAGACTATCTGGAAAAGCACGGCAAGAATGTGGCTGCCTTCATCGTGGAGCCCATCCAGGGCGAAGCTGGCGTCTTCGTTCCGGACGAAGGCTACCTGAAAACCTGCTATGACCTCTGCAAAGAGCACAACGTGCTGTTCATCGCCGACGAGATCCAGACCGGCATAGCCCGCACGGGCAAACTACTGGCCTGCGATTACGAGGACGTCCGCCCGGACATCCTGATCCTCGGCAAGGCCCTGGCTGGCGGCGTGCTGCCGGTTTCAGCCGTTTTGGCCGACCGCGGGATCATGCTCACCATCAAGCCCGGCCAGCACGGCTCCACCTTCGGCGGTTTCCCCCTCGCCTGCGCGGTAGCCAAAGCTTCGCTGGAAGTGGTGAAAGAAGAAAACCTGGCTGCCCGCGCCTTTGAGCTGGGCGAGAAATTCCGGGCCGCCCTGAGGGCCATCAACAACCCGATGATCAAGCTGGTGCGCGGCAAAGGCCTGCTGAACGCGATCGTGGTGGAGCCCAAAAACGGCTACGAGGCCTGGGACGTTTGCCTCAAGCTGAAGGAACGCGGCGTGCTTTGCAAGCCCACCCACCGCCACATCATCCGCCTGGCACCACCCCTGGTGATAACCGAAGAACAGCTGAACGAAGTGGCGAAGATCATTGAAGAAGTCTTCAACGCCATCTGAACTGATACAATTGACATCGAGGGCGGACCACAGCTCCGCCCTCAGGTTTTCATGAACGATCGCCCGGACTTCCGCAGCGGCTTCGTGGCCATCATCGGCAAGCCGAATACCGGCAAATCGACCCTGATGAACCGGATTCTGGGTGAAAAGCTTTCCATCACCTCGCCCAAGCCCCAAACCACGCGTTACGCCATCAAGGGCATCCTCAACCGCCCCGACTGCCAGATCATCTTCATCGACACCCCCGGCTACCTCAAACCCCGCTACGAGCTGCAGGAGCGCATGCAGAGGATCTGGAGCGACGCTTTCAAAGACGTGGATCTGGTGCTGTTCATGAGCGACGTGCAGAGGTTTCCCACCCAATACGACACCGAGGTGCTGGAACACCTCAAACACGTGCGCACGCCTCAGATAGCCGTGTTCAACAAGCTGGACCTCGATCCCGGAGTGAACCGCGATTTCTTTTTGAACCAGTTGCCGGATTCCTTCACGGCTACGCTGTTCATCTCCGCAGCCACCGGCGAAGGCATTCCCGAACTGCTGGACAAGCTGATGTTCCACATCCCCTATCACGAGCCCTACTATCAGGAGGACCAGCTTTCCGACCTGCCTCTGCGCTTTTTCGCCCAGGAAGTGGTGCGCGAAGCGATCTTCCACAATTTCGCCCAGGAAATTCCCTACGCCGCGGCTGTGCTGATCGAGAAATACACGGAGGAAGCGGACAGGGTGGTGATCGACGCGGTGATCTGGCTGGAGCGGCAGAGCCAGAAGCCCATCATCATCGGCATAAGGGGCGAGAACCTGGCCAGGATCCGCAAACACGCCGAAACACAGCTTTCCGCCTGGCTGGAAACGGAAGTGCAGGTGCATCTCTGGGTGAAGATCAAGCCGGGTTGGCGAAAAAAATCAACAGCTTTGAAGGAATTGGGCTTCGATTGAGGGTTCCGGCCCCGAAATTCTATTGACACATTTCCACCCGCGCCAAATGTAGGTTCCCAAGCGAATCAGGCTTTGTTTTTTGTTTTTCCAAACTTATGCAACGCGTGGAGAATATGCACTCAAACAGAGAAGAGAAAGCCACTCTGGTAGTGGACATCGGAAACACGAACATCACCTGCGGGATCTACCAAAGCGACCAAATGACCTGGTTTGCCAGGTTCCACAGCTCCCACAGCCGCACCGCCGACGAGTATTACTCGCTGCTGAAACCGCTGCTGAGCGGCCTCAGCGGGGAGTCCATCAGCTCGATCGCCATGGCCAGCGTGGTTCCGGAACTCACCCGCATCTGGCAGCATCTCTTCCAGAAATATCTGCAGGCCGGGGTCTGGGAACTCACCGCCCTCAGCGTGCCCGGGCTTAGCTACAAGGTGCCGGATCCTTCCTTCATCGGCGCTGACCTGATCGCCAACGCCTACGGGGCCTGGCGCAAATACGGAACTTCATGCCTCATCCTCGACTTGGGCACCGCCACCAAGGTGCAGCTGGTTTCCGCGGAGGGATGTTTTGAAGGCACCGCCATCGCTCCTGGGCTGAAAACCGGGGCCGACCAGCTGTTTGAAAAAGCCGCCCTGCTTTCCCCGATCGAGCTCACCGCGCCTGCCGTGCTGCTGGGCACCAACACCCGCGACGCCCTCCTTTCCGGGATCGTGCAGGGCCACGCCTTCATGCTGGAAAACTACGTCCGCCAGGTGAAACTCCACTACTTCGACCACAAGGACATGCGTGTGATCCTCACCGGCGGGATCGCCGACCTGGTGAAGCCCCTTGTCCCCGCTGCGGACATCGTGGACAAATCCCTCACCCTGGACGGTATCCACCTGGCCTGCAAAGACAGCCGCTGAACCACCCGCGCATGAGAAAATCCCTCCTTCTGGCCCTTTTGCTGTCCGCGCTGACAGCGCTTTTTGCCAGTCCGGAGTTCTACCCCCGCCTCTGGATCGAGGGCTACAACCCCTTGGTTTACAACACCGTGGACATCTACAAGCTTTACCGGGGCAACAATTACCTGAAACAGAGCCCCTATTTCATCAGCACCTTCGCGCCCACCCAGGATGAACTGATCGATTTTGAAAGCGGCAAGGTGGTGATCACCACAAAGGTCGGCGACTATGAGCTCGATCCCGGCCGCACCATCAGTTTCGACCGCTATTTTGCCAACCTGAGGGGCAAGGCCTTCCGCCGCTCGCTGTTCGAGCACTACCGCAACCGGAGCACCCAAACCGAGATCACCAACACCGGCCTGATCAAGGAATACGTGCTGGAACTGCCCACCATCGCCGTGCCCAAGAGCGTTCAGAAGGTTTTTGGCAGCTCGGCCGGCAAGCTGAACCTGGACGGCACGGAGAAAGTCACCATCGAGGTGGGCAGCACCAAGCGCAAGAACGTGGCCATCTACGAGACGGAAAACACCGGCCAGTTCGACATCAAGATGGAGCAGGAAACCAACCTGCGCCTCACCGGCACCATCGGCGACAAGATTGGCGTGAACCTGAAATACAACAGCAAGCAGGACGAACAGCTTTTTGACCCCAACAACATCAGCATCAAATACACCGGCAACGAGGACGAACTGATCCAGACCATCGAGGGCGGAAACATCACCCTGGCCCTCTCCGGCTCCCGCTACATCAGCTATTCCACCGCTTCCCAGGGCCTCTTCGGCGTAACCTCCAAGCTCAAATACAAAAACCTCGACCTCACCCTCATCGCCAGCACCGAAGAGGGGCAGAAAAACACCCAGAATTACGTGGGCACCAGCCAGGCGGACTCCACCGTCTTCCGCAGCCGGGACTACGCCTCCCGCACCATGTACTATCTGGAGGACCCCTACGAGCTTTACGACCTTTACACCCAGGCCGAGGTCTCGAACTCCGTACCCGAGGGCTGGGTGAACAACGCTGTGAAGACCGATCCCACCGGCGCCTGGATCATCAAGAACCCCAACCTCCTGCCCGAGAACGGCAGCGTGCGCGTCTATCTGGACGACGCAAACACCACCAACAATGTGGCCGCCGCCGAGGGAGAAACCGTCTATTTCAGTGATACGGACTTTTACACTCCCTACTATGATGAGCTGATCGAGGGCACGGACTATGTTACCGACTACACGGCCGGGATCATCCGCCTGAACAAGACCATCGACCGGCGCTACACCATTGCCGTGCGCTATGTGCGCCGTGACGGCATTCCCGTGCCCCTGAACAGCGATACGGAGGACGGCATCCTCCACGCCAAGGTGATCCGCCGCCGCAACCAGGAATACGACCCCGGCGACCCCAACAACGTTTGGCATTACCAAATGCGCAACGTTTACAACATGAACAAGACCAACATCAAGAACGACGGCTTCACCCTCAACGTTTACACGGTGAACGTCGACCTCACGCGAAACTTTCTGGTGCCGGATTCCCTGGCCACACCAAACATCGTTACCTACACCGATTACCTGCGCCTGGACAGCACCGGCGACGGCCTCATCAACGGCGATGACAACACCGTGAACCTCACCACCGGCCTTGTGGTGATCCCTTTCCTGGAACCCTTCCGGCCCCTCGGCGATGAGATCGTTTACACCGACGAGGGCGAAAGCGTGAGTTATCTGGACATCGACCTCTACATGTCTGTGAAGGGCAAGATCGGCCGCGAATCGGTGGACCTGGCCCAGGGAGGCATCCTCAAGGGCAGCGTGATCGTGAAGGTGAACGGCTTTGAACAGAAGGAGAACATCGACTACATCGTGGATTACGATTTTGGCCGGATCACCTTCCTAACCACCGCCGGCAAGGACCCGGACGCCAAGATCGAGATCGACTATGAGTACCGCAGCGCCTTCGAGGTGGCCAGCAAATCCCTCGCCGGCGTGCGCGCCGACTGGAATATCACCGACTGGGCCAAGCTGGGCGGCACCTTCATCTACCGCTCGGAAAACGTGGCGGACCGCCGTCCCCGCGTGGGCAACGAAAACATCGAGATGTACATGGCCGATCTCGACGGCACCCTCACTTTCAAGCCCGCCTTCATCACCCGCTGGCTGAATGCCCTGCCGCTCATCAACACCACCGCGGAAAGCCGCATCACCCTCTCCGGCGAGGTGGCCTACACCATTCCCAATATTTACGGCGACCCCAACGAAAAGCGCAAGGAAGCCTATCTGGACGACATGGAATCCATCATGGATTTCTACCCCATGGGCGTAACCATCGGCTCCTGGAGCCAGGCCAGCAAACCTTACAACAGCTCCCTGGCCCGAGGGCGCACCAACTGGTACAACCCCAAGAACGTTCGCCGCGAACAGGTGGAGGACCCCTCCACGCTCACCGACGCCGAAAAGCGCGAAACCGTTACCGTTCTGGCCATGAAGGTCTTTCCCGCAAATCTCGGCGTGCCCAACTCAGACCTCTGGAGCTGGGGCGGCGTGATGAAATACCTGGGCAACCAGCTGGATTTCTCGCAGAAAAAATACATCGAGCTGATGGTTAAGGTGGTGGGCACCGACAGCGGGCCTCAGCCCGATCCTGTCCTGAGGATCGACCTGGGCGACATCAACGAGGATTTCTACACCGAGTTTGGCGGCCAGAACGTGCTCAACACCGAGGACAAGAACAATGACGGCGTGCTCACCCTGGAAGAGGACACCGGCCTCGACGGCATTTTTTCCGGCGAACCCGGCGCCGACCCCAACGACTTGGCCGACAACGAGATCGACCAATACGGCGATTATCCCCAGATCAACGGTACTGAGGGCAACCGCGTGCTGGATACCGAAGACCTGGACGGAAACGGCGTTCTAAACAACCTCGACCGCTATTTCAGCTATTCCTTCGCCCTTTCCGACTCTACCTTCCTCCAAAACGTGAACCAGGACGGCTGGCGCCTCTACCGCATCCCCATCACAGACCCCAATTTCTACGAGGTGGTGAACAACTCCTCCGCCGGAGTTTCGCCCACCCTTAAAAAGGTCTCCTACGGACGCCTCATCATGGAAACCAACCTCCCCGCCAAGGTGCTCATCTACGATTTCAACGTGGTCGGAAACAAGTGGGAGGATTTCTATGTGCGCAACCTGGAAGGCCAGATCATTCCGGACGTGCTGGTGAACACCTACGGCACGAACTACCTCTCCGGCATCGTGAACAACCAGAAGAACAGCTCCCACTACGTATCGCCGGAAGGCAGCTTCTACATCGAGCTGCGCCGCGAATCCAGCGAATCCGCCCTCACCCTGGCCGTGGAAAACCTCCAGCCCGGCCATCAGGTGCTGCTCCGCCAGAGGCTGTTCGATCCTTACAGCCTGCTTTCCTATAACAAGGTGAAGTTCTGGGTCTATCCCGAGGCCCGCGAGGGCGCCAGCTACCATCCGGATTCCCTGGACGTGGTGTTCCGCGTGGGGGCCGACAGCCTGAACTTCTACCAGATCCGCCAGCGCGTGCCGGTGTTGCCATACCTCACCAAGATGGAGCGCGATGCCTGGATCGAACTGGTTTACGACCTCCAGGCAATGACCTCCCTCAAGGAGGAGTTCCCAGACGAGACCTCCGGCCAGATCGTTGACGGCAACACGGTTTACAGCTTCCGCGGCGCGCCCACCCTCACCAACACGCGCGACATCTATTTCGGTGTCTATTCGCCCCTCGACGTCCAGGCACCCCAGCCTTACACCGGCATCCTCTACCTCAACGACCTCCGGGTGGCCGAACCCTACGAGGACATAGGCATCGCCAAGCGCGTCTCACTCAATTCCGTCTTTGCCGACCTCAGCTCGCTGGACATCGATTACGAGGATAAAAGCGAGAACTTCAACACCATCATCCAGCGCGGCCGCGCCAATTCCTTCACCAGCTCCAAAACCCTGAACATCAACAACCGCTATTTCCTGAACAAGCTCTTTCCCGCCGCCTGGGGCCTGGACATACCCGTCAGCCTCACCCGCAATTACACCCTCGGAATCCCGCGCTTCCAAGCCAATTCCGACCTCCTGCGCGAAAACATCGACGATCCCCAGGAAAAGGACCGCCAGCGCAACGAATCTTTGGTCTATTCCGCCGATTTCGGCTTCAGCCAGCGCACCGCCCCCAAATCCAAGCTCCTCCAGTACACCCTCTACCGCACTTCCCTCAGCGGCCGCATCGAAAAAGCTTACCGCTTTACGCCCACCGCCGCCGACACCACCCTCACCTGGCGCGGCACCCTGAACTACAACCTCAGCCTCCCCAGCGACAAGGTGAGCTTCCGTCTCTTCCGCGATTACCGCCTCGGCTGGTTTCCCACCACTTTCAACAACAGCTTCACCATCAACAACACCGATCCCCTCAGCTGGAACTGGGAGCGCCGCGACGGCGTTTACGGCTGGCATCCCCGCGCCCAAACCGTGCCCACCCGCGTCTTCACCACGGACACCAACGTGAGCTGGGGCCTCACTTCGGACATCGCCCTCAACCTCCGCCTCAATTCCGAGCGCGACCTCATCCAGCAGGTGCTCTGGCAGAACTTCAACATCGGAAAACTCACCAAATACGTCCAGGACCTTGGCCTGAACTACAATCCCACCTATCTGCGCGATGTCTTCAGCTTCACCGTGAGCGGCACCTCCCGCTTCAGCGAACAGCAGCGCAAATACTATCAGAACACCGATAATGGCCAGGAAGCCTATTTTGAAAGCGACGGCAGCTCCAACCGCACCGTACGTGCCAATTTCACCCTCATGAACTCCAACCTCCTGGCCAGTTGGGCCGGCAGCGTGAAAACCGCCCACGAGGCCAAAGTGGCCAGCCAGCCACCTGAGGATAAACCCGAACCCGGGGAAGGTACCGGCGAAGCACCCCCAGACGAGCCGAAGGAAGACCTCAGCGAAGAGGACAAGAAGCGGCTGGACGAGGAACAGCGCAAAAAGGACGAGGAACAGGCCTACCTGGAAAAACTCAAACAGCAGGACGGCCTCAGCGAGGAGGACAAGAAGCGGCTGGACGAGGAACAGCGTAAAAAGGACGAGGAACAAGCCTACCTGGAAAAACTCAAACAGCAGGATCTGGACGGCAAGGAAGGCCTGGAACCTCCGAAAGACGGCGATAAACCCAGTGACAGCGACAAACCCAAGGATGGAGACAAGCCCGGAGACGGCGGCAAGGAACCCCGCGAGAGGTTCTATTTCCCCTTCGCGGCTCTCAACCTGCTTTCCAAGATAAAGAATGTGACCGCCACCTACCAGAACTCCTACGTGCAAACCTATTCACGCAAGCAGGAAACGCCTCCCTTCCTCTTCCAGCTGGGCGTGCCCCACAGCGTTCCCCAAGATTCCCTCGATTCTGTGGCCGACAACAACACCCTCTCCCTGGCCAGCGGCGTCACCTTTTCCCGCGCGCTCGACAGCGTGATCCGCTATTCCCTCACTTTTGACCAGACCCGCTCCAACGCCTCCAACCAGGCCGTGGCCATCACTTTCCCGGACGTCACCATTTCCCTGCTGGATTTCCAGAACTGGTTCGGCCTGGAAAAGGTGCTCACCAACGCCCGCCTCAACAGCGGCTTTCAATACACCACCCGCGCCACCGGTGATCTGGACTGGGAACAGCCTAAACAAGAAGCCTCCACCCTCGCCCTCAATCCTTTGGTGGGCTTCACCGGCACCTTCATCAAAAGCCTCAGCACCAACCTCAGCTATTCCCTCTCCACCGGCGAAAACATCACCGACATGGATACCTACGACATCATCAAGACCACCCTCACGCACTCCCTGAACGGCAACCTATCCTATTCTTTCCGCAGCGGACGCGGCTTCACCGTGCCCTTCACCAAGAAAAAGATCCACATCAAAAATGAACTCACCTCCAGCCTGAACTTCCTCTGGGAAAAGAAATACGACGAAACCTTCGGCCGCGAATCACTCTCCCAGGTGGATCAGGACAACACCCGCATCGCCATCACCCCCAGCGCCACCTACCAGTTCGATGCCAACATCCGCGGCGGCCTCACCGGCACCTGGGAAAAAACCGCCGACAACAAACGCGACACCGGCCTCCGCACCTTCCGCATCGGCGTCTGGGTGGAAGTCAACCTATAGTTTCAGCACCCACGGGCTTGGGATTGCTGTTGTCATATAGTATGGCCTATTTTACATGAGTGGGTGATCCTGTGGTTTCCAGCCCACTCGGTTTGAAAGAGCCCCAATACTTGTTATCACCAGGACCCGCCCTTTGCCCCAGCCTACTCGCCCCCTGTGCGCCTCCCGCTTAGTTCCCGCCTGACAGGCGGGAAGTTAGCGGGAAGTGAATGGGATGTGAATGGGCGACGGCAAAGGGGGAGGAGTTGTCATTCCGGGGAAGGGGCCCCAAATCCAGGAACCATCAACACATAGCCCCAAACCTACGTCATTCCGGACGCAGGTGCTTCAGCGCCGGAGATCCGGAATCCAGGCCTTGCGGGAATAGCTGATCCAAGACCAGGCATGAAGCGGGTCCGATACAGGCGAAGCCTGCGTCGGACCCTTGTCAGGGCATTACCGGGATCGTCTGGATTCCGGGCCCGACTGCGTCGTCCCGGAATGACGTATTGGAAGAATCTTCAGCTTACGCGGCTACGGGGGTGGTCAATCCACTTACTTATGGAGATCGGAGTGGGATGTTCATGTTTTAACGGACTTTTAACGCAGTTAAATCCATAACCTGCAGTTAGTTGTTAAGATGTTAAAAACTTTCGCCATTATTCTTGTTTATTTTCAGCATGAATTCTCCTGGAGTAGAGAATCTTTTTAACAACTTAACAAGATCATGCCACATAGCAAGTTACACGACTTACTATTGCCAACAGGTTTTAACGTTTTAACAACTTCATGCAGGATATGGACATACGCGTTTTCAAGAATCGCTAAGTTAACAATATGCAGAGCGGTTATGGAGAGTTTTTAACAAGTGTAACAAACGCATTAAGTTGGCAGTGTCTGCCTAGTCAGGTTCAGATAATCGCGGCCATTCTCTTCACATTCAATATGATAGACACCCAGTTCCGTTATTCGGGGCGGCGTTGCTCCAACGGGTCATTCATTCAGGAAAGTATTGATAGACGCGGGTGGAAATCTCTTCCAGGACCTCGCCGGCGCTATCTCCGTAATCGATGAATTTGCGGGAACTGAGGATGTTTCCGCGCTCATCGTAGGTGTATTCAAAGCGGGTGAGGAGGACCTGGTTTTCGGGAAGCTCCCACTGGCGGGTGAGGAGGCGATTGCCGTAGGCGTCGAAGCTGTGGATGCTGTATCCTGGGGGGCTGTAGGGAGAAGCGGGGCGGATGGACTGGAAGAGTTGCCCCGCGGAATTGTAGGCGTAGCTTTCCACCCAGACCAGCTCGTTCATTTCGTGGGTGGTGGCGAGGGATTTGCGGCCCTCGAGGTCCCAGAACGTCCTTTCGGTGAAGAGGATGCCCGCGCCTTCGGAGTTCCTTACGGACTGGAAGAGGTGGCCGTCCACGTCGTAGTGGAAGGTTTCGGTATGGGCGCCCTCGTTGCCGGGCAGGGTGAGGGAGATCAGTTTGCCGGTGCTGTCGCGTTCAGGGGTGAAGTCGGCGTCGGCGAAGACATAGCCCATGTCCAGGATGTGGAGGTGGAGGTAGTTTCCCAGGGAGTCGAAGGTGGTGGTTTCGGTGTAGAGGAAATCATCCTCACCGGTGGTGACGCTGAGGGATTTCACCCGGCCCCTCAGGTTCAGGCGTTCCCAGCCGTTGGTGGCGGGATGGGCGGTCAGGACAGTGAGGGCCGCCAGCAGGAGCGTGATGACAAGCAATTTTTTCACTTTATCCTCATGGTTTTGGGGTCATCGTCACAGGGGACGGGTAGGGAGTAACTGAGGGAAGGCGTGCCGCGCCAAGACTGGTGTTCGGGAATGGCTTGGCGGATTCAATTCTTTTCCCTCAGTTTGGCAACAAGCTGCTCCAGGCGTTTGGCGCGGGTTTCCTCGCGTTTGGCTTCCTGAAGCCAGGCCAGGTGTTCCTTCTGGTGGGAATAGCTCTGATTTTCCCGGGCGGGCAGCACTCCGGCGCGTTCAAGGCCGGTCCTCAGCTCCGGAGGGAGTTCCACCACCCGGGGAGCGAAATCCCGCTCCAGTTTCAACTGGAAACTGTCGCCGGCCTGATAGCCGGTCGCGTCGCGCAGTTCGCGGTTGAATACGATCATGTATTCCCCGGCGTAGCGGGCCAGGTTGCGGCGAAACTGCTTGCCGTCTATGGTCATCACGACAGGCACGAGGGCCTTGGTGCCGAAAACGGCCTGAACGTCGAAAGAGAAAACCGCGTAAGCCGAGCCGGGAAACTCTGGATTGGAGACCAGTTGCACGTCCAGGCTGATCGCGTTGGGGAACTGGCTGTAGTCCGATTCTTTCTTCATGGTGGCTCCTTGGTAAATAATAACGCTCAAGCCGGGTTGAGCAAGCTTCGCGGGAGGCGGCCTCAGAACTGGAAGTAGATGAAGGGCTGGATATCGGCGGAGCGGAACTGGAAGACGACCCAGATGACAACAGCCAGGATCAGCGCCTGCACGGGCACGGGACTCTTTTGGAGGAAGCCTTCGAAGCCGGTCTTGAACTTCCGGGGCAGCCAGTGGAGCAAGTAGCCCGCGGCGATGAGCGCGGCCACCACCTGGTATTCCTGCAGCCAGATGAAGAAGAGGCGTGGGTTCAGGTTCGTGAAAATGCGTTCGATCATGGCGAGGGCGTCGGCGAAGGTGCGGCTGCGGAAGAAGATGCGGGTGAAGGTGATGAAGTTGAAGGTGAAGATCACGCCCAGGACTTTCAGCAGCAGCGGGGTTTGGCGGAGCGGGGCGTTTTTGTTTCCGGAGCGCGGCCAGAAGATGTTGTGCACAAATCTGTCGATGCTGAGGCCCACGCCGTTGAGGGCGCCCCAAAGCACGAAATTCCAGGAAGCGCCATGCCAGAGTCCACCCAAAACCATGGTCACCATGAGGTTCACGTAGGTGCGCACCTTGCCCTTGCGGCTGCCGCCGAGGGGGAAATAGAGGTAATCTCGCAGCCAGGTGCTGAGGGAGATGTGCCAGCGGTGCCAAAAATCGCCGAGGGAGGTGGCGCGGTAGGGCGAATTGAAATTGGCCTGAAGCTCGAAACCCATCATGGTGGCCAAGCCGATGGCGATGTCTGAATAGCCGCTGAAATCGCAATAGACCTGCAGGGAATAGCCGTAGAGGGCCAGGAGATTTTCCAGGCCGGAATAGAGGGCGGGGTTGTCGAAAACGCGGTCCACGAAGTTGATGCTGATATAGTCGGCGATCACGCCTTTTTTCACCAGCCCGGTGAAGATGAGCAGCAGGGCTTTGGCCACCTGTTCCTTGTTGAGGGAGAGGTGTTTGTTGATCTGGGGGATGAACCAGGAAGCGCGGAGAATGGGACCCGCCACCAGCTGGGGGAAGAAGGAGACGAAGAAGAGGAAATCGGCAAAGCTATGGATGGGCTTCAGTTTGCGGTAATAAATGTCCAGGGTGTAGCTCATCGTTTGGAAGGTGAAGAAGGAGATGCCCACCGGAAGGAAGATGTCCAAGGCGGGCAGATTTCCGCCGAAGAGTCCGTTGACGCTGTCGATGAGGAAATTGGAATATTTGTAATAACCCAAGGAACCGAGGTTCCAGACCACGCTGAGGGCGATGAGCAGCTTTCGGCGACGCTCGCTGGGTGAGTTTTCCAACCCGAAGCCAATGAGGTAGTTGATCCCGGCGGTGATCACCAGCAGCAGCACGAAGATGCCGCTGGTCTTGTAATAGAAGAAGAGTGAGGCGAGCATCAGATACCAGGTGCGCGCTTTGATCTTTTTTACCAACAGGGGATAGAAGAACATCAGGGCGGCGAAGAAAAAGAGGAAGAAACTGCTGTTGAAGATCAGCGGGTTCTTGGGGTCGTAAACCAGGCTGTGCAAGAATTTTTCCAGGATCAAGGGTGGTTCTCCGCGTATCGTTTGTAGGCCCGCATCAAGGCCTCGTAAAAAAGCTGGCCCTGCAGGCGGTAGCCCGGGGCGCTGAAATGGACCATGTCCTTGCCCGCGATCCCGCCGGAGCGCCATTTGCTGATGGACCCCTGCCCGCCCATAACCGTTTGGAGGTCCCAACACACATGGCCGTGGGCTTGGGCATAGGCGGCGATCTCGGCGCCCACCTTGGCCACGTCTGCGTTCGGGACCCCATTTTTGTAAGAATCCGGGGGCAGGATGAAGAGGATGAGGGCGTCACCGCTGTATTTATAGAGCTTGGCCATGAAATTGGTGAGGGCGGAGCGGAAACGGGTGGCGCTGTAGGTGCCCTGGGCGTCGTTGGTGCCCATGGAGACGGCGATGAGGTCGGGCTTGAGATCCCGGCAGAGGTTGAAGATCTCCTGATTGTTCAGCAGGTTGCGGAAGGAAGCGCCGTTGATGCCCTTGAAATGGAATTTCAGGGTGGGGGAGGAGCCTTCCGCGGCAGCTTCGGCCAGCCATTTGGCGAATTCCTTTTCCGTGGCCCCGGCAAACCAGCCGGGCTTGATGTGGGAGCCGCCAAACTGGAAGAGGGTCACCTGCTTGCGCAGGCCGGCGCGCAGCTCCATCAGCTTTTCCAAAAAGGGTGCCAGCAGCGAATCCGGGGCGGGGATCAGGTTGGCGTCACGCTTCAGGAAGCCATAGCCGCTGAAAGTGCCTTCAATGGACCGCAGGGCGAAGTGGCTGTGAATGAACTCGTCCAGGGGGTCGATCCCCTCCGGCAGTTCCTCGCCGGGCCAGGCTTCCGGATATTCTGGCAATTCCTCCTCCGGCTGCCCTTCGCCCGGAGGGGATTCAGGGATCAGGCCGTCTGCCGTTTCCGCGCAGGCCAGGGCTGAAACCAGCAGGCAGAGCGGCAGGAGCAGCAGTTTGCGCCAGAGCTCAGTCATTTTTGCCGGTGGTGAGCACCTTGTGGAGCATTTGGGCCAGTTTATCGGCCCCGGCGCGGGTGAAGTGGGTGTAGTCCTTGGCCGCGAGGGAGGGCCGGGCGTTCACGTAGCCGGGCATGGAATTGTAGCCGCCCATGGCCTCGTAGAGGTTCCAAAAGGCGGTGCCGGTCTCGGCCGCGAACTGGCTTTGGGTTTGCACCAAAATGGGGATGTCCGGTGAGGTCTGGTAGGTTCCGTTCTGTTTGCTGCTGCGGTCCTGCACCCCGATCACCAGGATGGGCACTCCGGGCAGGGCGCGCTGGATGTGGCGGATGGATTCCGTCATGCCTTTTTTGTAACGGGAATAATCCCTTACCTTGGGGCTGGAAACGTTGCCGCCGTACTGCAACACCACCAGGTCGTAATCCAGATGGCGGTGGAAAGCGCCCATGAATTCGGCGGGAATGGCATTGAAATACATTCCGGAAAAGCCGCGGACGGCAAAATTGTCCACATAGACACCGCTGCGGTCGTCGAAGGAGACGCCGTAAACGTGGATGGGGTCTGTGGGGCTGAAAGTGAGCCTGATTTTGGTGACGGGGGTGGCGGGGCTGAGGTCCAGCATCTGCACGCCTTCGCCGGGGGTGAGGGCGTGGGTGGTCTGTTCGCCGCCGTCGAGCGAAACCCGGACGGTGGAACTGGCAGTGGCGCGGGAATAGAAGAGGCGGATGCGGCGGAATTCCGAAGCGCCGCCGGGGGTTTTTACGCCAGTGTATTCCACCCAGGCGGGGCCGCTGACGTTGAAGCGGCGGGTTTCCTTGCGCGAGCTGGAGGCCTGGCCGGAGGAGATCACGTTGCCCAAAGAATCCAGGACCTCCGGGATGGCTTTGGTTTCGATCACAGACTCCTCGAAGCCCCAGGTGCGGGGTATGAAAGTATAGCCCACCAGGCCGAGGGGAAATTTGTCGGCGCCGCGCTTCATGAAGGAAACGGTTTCCCAATTGCGGGAAAACTCGTGCTTGATGGTCCGGCGGAAGCCGTGCACGATCGAAGTGATGGGCACCAGGCCGACCCCATGGCCGCCATATTGAGCCTGGAGCAGTTCACGCAGCTTGCCGGTGAGCAGGTCGCCCTCAATGATGGAATCGCCGAAAAAGGCCACGCGCAGGTTTCCGGAAGGGTTTTGGCCCTGCTGCTGGAGCTTTTGCAGGAAAGGCGCGAGGGGCTGCAATTCGCTGGCTATATGCAACTGCCTGGCCTTCTCGGTGAGGGTGTCCGCGGCGGCGGCAACCTCTTCGGGTTTGGCCGTGAGGCTCTTCACGGGGTCGAGCTTCTTGATGGAAAACACCTTGTTTTCCCGGGCGGGGATCAGCGGAGCCAGAGCGGCCAGCAGCCCGATGGCCCCGGCCGTGATCAGAAAAGGACGCCAGAAAGATTTGTTCATTCATCCACCAACAGAATTTTGCCGGTCTCAGGGCCGGCCTTGATCAGATACACTCCGCAGGGACAGCGCGCGCCGGTTTCGTCGCGGGCGTCCCAGGTAAAGGAAGAGCCGGAAGCGGCGCGCAGGGCGCGGACCAGTTGTCCTCGGGAATTGTAGATCCTGGCCTCGGCAGCGTCCCTGGCCCTGAACTGAAATCTGTGGCTGCCGGGATTGGGATGGCAACTGAGGCCGGGCGGGGGAACCAGGGCTGGATCGTTCGCGTCTGTATCCGTGTAATCGTAAACCGCCAGGAAGCAATCCAGGTTGGTGTCAGAACCGCTGTCCAGAACGTGCTGACCGAAACGCATCACGCCGCTGAACCAGCCGGTGACCACGAATTTGTCCTCACCCAGCCATTTGACGTCCGTGCCCACGTCAGCATTCATGCTGCCAGCGCTCACCGGGGGCCGGTACTCGTCCTTCACCGCGATGTCCCAGGCACCGTTTGAAACCAGATTCCAGGGTCCGAAGGCAATCTCATCCTCATAGGAGGAGAGCGAAATTTCCCAGTTCACACCCCTGATATCCACCGCGCGGCCTTTGTCGGAGCCGGGGCCGCCGAATTGCTGCACGTCCAGCCAGTTTCCCACCATGTCGAAATGGGCGATATAAATGTCGTCGGAGCCGTTCACGCTGTTGAGAGTGGTTCCGCCCACGCTGCCGCTGCCGGTCACGCGTCCAATCACGGCATTGATGGTGGGGGTGAGGTGGTTGTCCGCGGCGATGTTGATGGCGCCAAGCCCGTAGGATGGCAGCACCCAGGCGGTGGAGCCGTCACTCTCGTAACAGGCCACGAACATGCCTTCGGCATCTGTGATGATGCCGCCAAAATTGCTTCCCGGGCTGGCGCTGCCGGTGATGTAGGCTATGGACATGGTGTCGGTGGAAAAAGTATCCAGCTTGTAGCCGTATTCCACCCCGGGGCCGCCGGCGTGGCGCGCCCAGAGGGGATTTCCGTCTGTGTCGCAGCGCAGCAGGAAGATGTCGCTGCCGCCAAAGCTGGTGAGGCTGATGTCATCTGAAAACACGATGGTGTCGGCAAACCAGCCGGTGAGATAGACACTTCCGTCCAGAGCTGTTTCGATGCCGTAGCCCATATCGTTGAGGGGGCCGCCAAAGGTCTTGAACCAGAGCAGATCGCCCGTGGGGTCCAGTTTGCCGTAGAAAACGTCCCACATCCCCGCGTGGGGATAGGACTGGCCGTTGAAAACAACCTGCCCGGTGCAGAAGCCGATGAAATAGCAGTTGCCGTCTGCGTCAGCGGCGATGGAGAGGGCCACGTCGCCGTCGTTGGAGCCGAAACTCCTCACCCAATGCAGGGTTCCGTCAATGCCAAACTTGGCCACAAAGCAATCCGAAAGGCCATTGGAGGGATAACTAACCCCGCCGATGGTGAGCGAATCTGTGAATTCGCCGCAGACCCAGATCTCCTGGGGGAAAGAGTCGTAGGGATGCACGGCCAGGTCCCAGGCCGATTCCATCGCCTGCGAACCGAATCCGGTGGCCCACTGCCAGGCTCCGGCGCTGAGCGCGAACGTTAGCAGTGTGAACAGTATCAGCGTTGCATTAGTTTTCATTTGGCTTGCTCCTGATCGCCAATTTTCACATGGCTTTTTTTTGACAAGGGAAAAGTTGGGAAATCTGTTGACAAAAGAGGCGGGGCGGAAATCGTGGCTTGGCCAGGCGCAGTGCAACGGCAGCTTGTGAACCATGTCAGATCAGGAATGAAGCAGCATTAAGCAACGCGGGCCGTGTGCCGCTGTTAGCCTGGCATTTTTTCAAAACTGGTTGCGGCCTGATTTTTGCATTATTTTTAGTTTATCAAGGAATCATAGATGAAACAACAATTACTCATCCTCATCCTGATGCTGCAGAGCGCGCTGGTCCTAGCCTTTCCGGCCCGGATCGGCAGCTGGGATGTGGACAGGGACGTGAAAGCCCTGAACAAGCTGAACATCAGCGTGGACAACGTGAACCGGTCCACCGGGACCATCATTGTTTACCTGCGGGACGACAGCGAACTGGCGCTTCTGATGGACAACGGCTTCGCGGCCGAAAAACTACCCGACCTGGCGCGGGAAAACGCCGCCCGCCTGCACCAAAACAGCTCCAAAAACGCGCCCAAAGACGAGTATTACACCATCACCCAATACAACCAGTTCATGCAGGACACAGCCGCGCAATATCCCGGCATCTGCTCCCTGAGCCAGATCGGCACCTCCGTGCAGGGCCGGCCGCTGTACTTTCTGAAGATCACTGACAATCCCGCCCTCGAGGAAGCCGAACCGGAATTCAAATACATCTCCTCCATCCACGGCGACGAGGTGGTGGGCTACGACATGTGTATCCGCCTGATCCAACTGCTCACCTCCCAATACGGAAGCGACACCCGCATCACCAACCTGGTGAACGGCACCGAGATCTGGATCTGCCCGATGCTCAATCCCGACGGATTTGTGCTGGGCCAACGCTTCAACGCCGCGGGGATCGACCTCAACCGCAATTATCCCATGCCCTTCGGAGGTGACCAGCATCCCGACGGCAGCGCTTGGGCCCCCGAAAACATCGCTGTGATGGACTTCGGCAACGGCCACAGCTTTGTGCTTTCCGCCAATTTCCACGGCGGGGCCCTGGTGGCCAACTATCCCTGGGACTACACCCACGCCCTGGCCCCGGACAACGATCTGCTGATCGAGGCCGCGCTCACTTACACCCGCCACAACCTGCCCATGTACAACAGCACGGAATTTGACCAGGGCATCACCAACGGCGCCGCCTGGTATGTGATCACAGGCTCAATGCAGGACTGGAACTACGGCTTCACCGACTGTATGGACATCACCATGGAGATTGGCAACAACAAATGGCCGCCGGCTTCGCAGCTGCCTACATTCTGGGCGCAAAACCAGGAATCGATGCTCAGCTACATGGAATTCGTCCACCGCGGCATCCACGGCCTGGTGACCTCGCCGGCCGGAAGCCCGCTGCCCGCCACCATCACCGTGCAGGGCAACGCCAAGGTGATGCACACGGATCCCGCCGTGGGCGATTTCCATCGCCTGCTGCTTCCCGGCACCTACACCGTTACCGCCGCCGCTGCCGGTTACCTGCCCCAAACGGCGCAGATCACCGTGCCGGCCTCCGGTTCCGTGGAACACAATTTTGTGCTTGATGCCGCCCAGGCGGTCGATCTGATCGGTCAGATCCGGGACATTGAAGGCTTCGGCATCCCCGGCCTGAGCGTGAGCATCGATACCCAACCCGCCGGCAACGCCACCACCGACGCCCAGGGCTGTTTCGTTTTCAGCGGCATCCCCGAGGGCCAGTATCACATCACTTTCAGCTCCGGAAGCCAGCTGGTGCATGAACAGGACTTCCTGCTTACGGTGGCGTCCAACCGCCTCGTCTTTGTGCGGATAGAACCGCAGCAAAGCTTTTCGGACCCCTGCGAGAGCATCGCCAACTGGACCGCCTCCGGCTCTTGGGCGGCGGTGACTTACCTGGGTGAAAGCGTAATAACAGACTCCCCCTCTGGAAATTACAGCAACAACTCATTTAGAACACTTACCATCACCAATCCCATCTCATTGCAAAATATAACTGAACCCACGCTGATCTTCAAGGCCGTTTACGATCTGGAAAGCGGCTACGACTTTGTGCTGGTGCAGGCTTCGACCTCAACCTCCAACTGGACTGAGCTGGGCCGGATCAGCGGCACCCAGGCCGACTGGCAGGACTTCAGCTATTCCCTGGAGCAGTTCGCTGGCCAGAGCGTTTACATCCGCTTCGCCCTGGATTCGGACTGGAGCGTGAACGGCGATGGCATCTACCTAAATGACATCTCCGTGGCCGGTTTTGGCGCCGACCAGATCGTTTTTGGCGATGTGGACAGCGACCGGCTGATCAGCGTGCAGGACGCCCAGGCCGTGATCGACCACAGGGTGGGCTTTGACCCGCTGCCGCAGCTGGATCCCCTGCCCTGGACAGACGCCCGGGTGACCGCCGCGGACGTTGATCAGAGCACGGTTTTGGATTCCGAGGACGCCTGGCTGATCGGGCAGTATCTGCTCGACCCCCAGTTCCGCTTCCAAGCCCAGAGTGGGGAAGAGGCGGTGCTGCCGGCTGTTTCCCTGCAAGCTAAGCATATCGATGATCAGAATTTTATCCATTACCTGGTGAGCGGAAACCCCGACGGGGAGTTTCGCTGCATTGACTGGCAGTTGCTTCCCCCGGATGGTTTCACCTCTCTTGAGGCCTCAGTTACCGGGGACATTTTTGACGGCATATCGGCCTACAACCCTCAGCTGCTGAAATACGCCCATGCCCAGTTGGGCGGAGGTGGCGACCTGAGCTTCACCTTCATGTACAACACCGCCCTGCCCGGCATAGACCTCGCTTACAGCGCCAACGGCCAGCCCGGCTTGCTGAACCTGCCCTCCGGCGTGGCGAACGAGGAGCAGAACGATTCCCCGGCTGTGTTTGCCCTTCAGCAGAATTTCCCCAATCCCTTCAATCCCAGCACCAGGATCAGTTTTTCTCTGCCCGCCAGCCAGGACGCCTGGCTGGGCGTTTACAACCACCGCGGGCAGTTGGTCAGGACCCTTCACGCCGGCCCCCTGGCCAAAGGTGACCACCAGATGGTTTGGAACGGACTGGACGACAGCGGCCGGCCTGTGAGCAGCGGCATCTACCTCTGCAAACTTGTTAGCGGCAACCTCAGCCAGACCCGCAAAATGGTGCTGCTGAAATGAAGCTGAGAAAACTCTCTCTGCTTGCTTTATCCGCGCTGCTCAGCCTGGCCCTGGGCGCTTGCAAGCCCAAAAGTGAGGAACCCATGCCCGCATCCATGCCCGGAACAGAATTCCGCCGTGACGCCACCCTCACCGTCACCGCCCCGGACGGCAGCCTGAAGGCCACTTTTGAAGTGGAGATCGCCGCCACGCAGCAGGCCATCATCCAGGGCCTGATGTATCGCGAGGAGATGGCCCCCAACCGCGGCATGCTCTTCGATCCCGACAGGCTTTCAGACACCTATTTCTGGATGAAGAACACCTACATCCCCCTGGATATCATTTTCATTGACGCGGATCAGCACGTGCTGAACATCGCGCGCGACACGGTGCCTTTCAGCACCGAACAGATCCCGCCGGACGGCGTTTACAGATATGTTCTGGAGATCAATGCCGGCCTCGCCCAACAACACCACATCGCCATCGGAGACAAGATCGAATGGACAACAGAATAGTGAGAACACTGATATTGCTGCTCAGCCTGCTGGCGCTGAGCCTGGTTTTTTCCTGCGACAGGGAAGAGGGCTCCGACCCCGAACAAAGCATTGTGCTGAAAAGGGGCACGCCCCGCGACAGGCAGGAAGAAGAGATTGAGATCGGAGACCTAAGCTCCGAGGACAGCCTGAAAACCGCGAAGAAAACTGAAGAGAAAGAGGAAAAGCCGGCCAAAAAGGATGGCATTTCCTCGCCTTTGGCGAAATTTGAATACAACTGGTCTGATGCCTCCGGGATTCCGGACATCGTGATCGTGGTGGACGATTTTGGCAACAGCGCCGCCTTGCTCGAAGACTATGCCCAGTTGCCTTCCGAAGTGGTTTTCGCCGTGCTGCCCGATCTTTCCGCCACCCAGAGGTCCGGCCAGGTGGCCTCCCAAAACGGCCACGAAGTGATCATTCACGTGCCGATGCAGGCCGAGGGCGGCGGCAATCCCGGCAAGCGATACATCAAAACCACCTCCACCAGCGAGGAGATTGCGGAGCTGATCACCGCCTTCAAGAGCCAACTGCCCATGGCCATCGGGGCCAACAATCACATGGGCAGCGCCGTGACCGCCAACCGCGACGTGCTCGAAACCGTGCTGAGGGAACTGCACTCCCACAAGCTCTTTTTCCTGGACAGCTACACCTCCGGCTCCAGCAAAGGCCCCTCCCTGGCCCGCACCCTGGGCTATCCCGCCCTCAAGCGCGACATGTTTCTGGACGTGCCGGACAGTTCCGACGCCACCCTGGCCGCCAAGATCAATTCCCTGAGCAAATTCAAGGGACGCCGCGAACCCATCGTGATCATCACCCACTGCCACAACAGGGAAAAACTGGCCGCCCTACAGAAATTCATCACCCAAATCAAGGGCATGGGCCTCAAGCTCACCACCCTCTCCCGGGCCAGGAACATCGCCGCCTGATCCCGGAAAAAGCATGGGCAGCAAACAGGAAATAGCAGACTACATCGTCGGCCAGATCAGCTCTGCTGGCGAAGTGTTCGCCAGGAAAATGTTCGGTGAGTATGGGCTCTATTGCGACGCCAAAATGATCGCCCTGATCGCTGATGACCAGCTTTTCATCAAGCCCACCGATGCCGGCAGGGCCTTCATCGGAGATGTGGAGGAAGCCGCTCCCTATCCCGGGGCGAAACTCTGGCTGCTGATCCCGGAGGAACGCTGGGAAGACGCTTCCTGGCTGACTGAATTGGCGAAACTCACTGGGGCAGCTTTGCCCCCACCCAAACCCAAGCCGGCCAAAAAACCCAAACCATGACAGCCAAACAGCGCTGCCCCTGGCCCGGCGCGGATGCCCGGATGCTGCGCTACCACGACGAGGAGTGGGGCGTTCCCCTCCATGACGACCGCAAGCTCTTTGAATTCCTGGTTCTGGACGCCTTTCAGGCCGGCCTCAGCTGGTCCTGCGTGTTGCACAAACGGGAGAATTTCCGCGCCGCTTTCGCTGGTTTCGAGCCCCGGCTGATAGCAGCCTTCGAGGAAGCGAAGATAAACTCCCTGCTCGCTGATCCCGGCATCATCCGCAACCGCCTCAAGGTTCTGGCCACCATTTCCAACGCCCGGGCCTTTCTGGCTGTTCAGGAGGAATTCGGCTCTTTCGACCCCTATATCTGGCAGTTCACGCAGGGCAAAACCCTGGCCAACGCTTGGACCGAAGAAAGCCGGATCCCGGTCCGCAGCGCGGAATCCGACGCCATGAGCAAGGATCTGAAAAGCCGCGGCTTCAAATTTGTGGGCAGCACCATCTGCTACGCCTTCATGCAGGCCGCGGGGATGGTGAACGACCATCTGGTCAGTTGTTACCGCCACCGGGAAGTCCAGCTGATCCACTAAAACAGGATCCAGGACGCGCCCCCGCCAGCCGCTTGTCCCCGCGTTTTCGGCAGTCCCCTTCACTTTCCTAACCCTCCCTGGTTCCAATCCCGCCAGCCTCCCGCCTGATGCCCGCACTCGAGGCGGGGATCTGGCGAGGGGCGCCTGCTCAGCAAGGCCCTCTGCCCTCAGGTAGTTTCACCAGAGCGGGGTGAACCTGATGCAGCGTCAGGCGATCATCTGCCATGAAAGGGATTCGGGGTACCGAAACAGGGTGAGCCTGGTTTACAGCCTCAATCCCGGATTGAACGACGTGGATATCGCCTGACCCAACCAGGGAGGCAGGGTGGCGAGATACTGCCTGCCTCTGTTTTAAGGCTCTCTTTCAAACCAAGGGGTGGAAGTGATCAACCTAAAAGCAACCCAGAGGGCGACAGAACCATAGCGAGGGCGCGTAAGCCCCTCGTTGCGCGACAGAACAATGATAAATGAAAATTGCCACCACCCCTCCCAGGAAACGCACCGCGTTTCGGGCGTGGGGTGCTGGCCTTGATGTTGAGGCATGATATACCCGATGTACGAGGGGTTCCGTCGCTATCATTCTGTCGCCCTCACGGGCTGTACCCACTTGATTTGAAAGAAAGCCTGTTTCAATGGTTCTAATTCTTCTAACATTTACCCAGTCTTCAACCCTCACGGAGCGTTTTAATCTATCTAATTTTTTAATAGTTCCCTGTCTCGGAGCCGGAGCAAGGAGGGCGAAGGCCATAAGTGACATCATAAAAGCATAACACTATATATATCATATATATACCTATATAAATACTAATACCTACTATATTAGTATATATAATATCTATATAGTATATATATCAGTATCTTACATGCCCCTCATCCTGGTCCTGGATGGAAATGAGATAAAGGTGGTGAGACAGGGAACTATTAAAAAATTAGAATAATCAAAAATGGTGGCCGCCGATTCGCGCTGCCGATTCCGGTATGGGGTTAACAAATCAGCCTCGCAGAGGCGAAATAACGATAGCGAGGGTGTGCAGTGAGCGCAGCGAACGGAACCCCTCGTAAGAAGCCCAATACAATATTTGAGCCCCTCGAGGGCGAAAACAACTTTATCTTGACATCCATCCCCCCCTCAACAATCATACGAAAAAACACATTCAGAGGAGAACTTATGCCCGCCTCATATGCCCATTTAACCGTCCATATCGTTTTCTCCACCCACAACCACAAAACCTGGCTGAAAACCTGAAATCCGCGACGCCATGCACTCCTACCTGGCCGCGATCATCAACCGAACAGGCGGCAAGGCGATCAAGGTGGGCGGAACCCAAGACCACATTCACATCCTCTGTTTATTGCCTAAAAATCTCTCACCCGGCGAATTCATGGCCAAGATCAAGGCGAATTCCAGCAAATGGATCCGCGAAAAACATTTTCCAGACTTCCATTGGCAGGATGGTTACGGGTTGTTTTCGGTGAGTAAATCCGACCTGAACAAGGTGAAGGATTACATCGAAAACCAATTGGAACACCATTACAACCTGAGCGCCTGGGAGGAATTTGACAGACTTCTGGCACGACACCAGGAGGAGTGAGCTTCTGAGCCCACAAGGGGCTCGGGGGTCGTCGTCGTTGCGTTTCGAGGGGCTTCGCTGCGCTCCGCGCCCTCGCTATCGTTCTGCCGCCTCTGCGAGGCTTTGCCTGGATGCCAGCCTGCGCTGGCATGACGTGGCGCTGGCGTAGAGTGAAGAAAGAGCATAGACGACAGCATATAAAACCCCCAATCATCTTCCACATCCCCTGGCGTCCATGCCCACTGCGTTCGCTGGACGCCAGGCTTCTGCGCTGGCTTGAAGTCACCATTTCCGTGGCTTGGCTTCAGCACACAAGGCCTGTTGACATAATTCAACAAAGCTATGGTTGGCTGAACCGCCTTTCAGCGGGCAAATCAAAATCGTTATCATCCCCCGAGAAGTTTATCCGCGGATGGAAAAAATAACGGAAACTCGGATTTTATGCTTGACAGGATAGACCCGAGCCTGTACCAATCCAAGAGTCCTTATTATATAACGGATAAGAACTTACATGGGAGGAAACATGAAATGGAGCATACTGGTCGCCGCGCTGCTGTTGATATTCGCAGCCGGTCCGGGGCTGAGCGCCAGCGGTAATGATCTACAGCTGGTCGAGGCCGTGGAGGATCTGAGCATTTCCACAAACGGAAGCGATGTGACCCTAAGCTGGAGCCCGGTTGCTGAGGCCACAGAATACAAGGTTTATTCGTCCGTCTCCGCGGAGGGGGAGTTTTCGGAAGACGCGAACGGGGTTTTCTCCGGCGCCAGCTGGACCGCTCTGGCATCTGGATCCCGCCGCTTTTATCAGGTGACGGCCCTGATTGATGTCGCACCAGAAGGATTCGCTTTTGTGGAAGGCGGCACCATCAATCCTCCTGATGGCCATTACACCGGCGGCTTGAGCGTGGGAAGTTTTCATATCGGCAAATATGAAGTCACCAACTTTGAATGGAACGCGGTGATGGGCTACGGTGAACCTGACACCTATCCCCATGGCGATACCTGGTGCTACATCATTGTATATTGCAACCAGAGAAGCATACAGGAGGGCCTGTCCCCATGTTATTCACACACCACCTATGGCACTGATCCCGATGACTGGCCTCCTTGGTTCTTGATCTATGGACAGGACCACAATATTAGCTGTGACTGGTCTGCCACAGGTTACAGGCTGCCCAGCGACGCGGAATGGGAATTCGCGGCCCGGGGCGGTTTGAACACCAATGGCTGCACGTACAGCGGCAGCAACGATCTGAACGAGGTAGGCTGGTATGTTGAAAACAGCGGATTTGCTGTTCATCAAGTGGGGCAGCTCGCGCCCAACGAACTGGGGGCCTTTGACATGAGCGGCAACTTTTGGGAATGGTGCTGGGATGAATTTGGAACCAATGCCCGCGTGATCCGCGGCGGTTATTTTGGCAACAGCCACACCTCCTGCGCCGTCTCGTTCCGCTCCGGCGCTGGTCCTGGAAAATACGGCAACATTGGCTTCCGCGTCTGCAGGACTTCCCCCTGATTTTTGCCTTTCACTAACTAAGAGGATGACACAAACCCGGGCCTCAGAATGGCTCAAGGGGAACCCCAGATGGCGCTGCCTTGCCGCCAGGGTGTGCCCTTGATCTCATGCTAGGTCCGGGTCCCGGCTTTGCCGGCGCAAGCCCTCACGGGCGGTTGAACCACTTGGTTCAGGGAGCAAAATCCAAGGGGCAGATTCTACAAATTCACAGATTCCCCGCTGGGCAGCTCCTGATATTTAACCGTATGAAACAAAGGCTCTCATTCAAACTGGGTGGGTTGGCCCTGAGGGCGACAGACTATAGCGAGGGTGCGAAGTGACCGGGGTCACTGCGGAGGGCGCAGCGATGCCGTGGGGTGGGAACGGAACCCCTCGTATGAGGAATAAACGAAGGATCGAACCCCTTGCGGGCGACAGAACCCCGGAGATCGATTTCTGTGGCCCACAAGGGCTCTCATTTTGTTGTTGCTCTTGTACGAGGGGCTTCGTTCCGCTGCTCACCATCGCTATGATCTGTCGCCCTCAGGGCTGGTCTGTCAAGCTACTCATCGATTTAGCCACTCGGTAAGGAAGTGATTTGAAATAGACAATGGCCAAGTCTGCGCAGCACTTTTCGCTTGACAGAAAAAGGGCCGTCAAAAAGTGTGCCTAAACTTGATAAGTGAATGAACAGCGCCGGGGGCGTAGTTCAGTTTGGTTAGAACGTCTGCCTGTCACGCAGAAGGCCGCGAGTTCGAGTCTCGTCGCTCCCGCCATAATACTCGGATGCCGGAAACGGCATCCTTTTTTTTTGAGGGGGAGCGGATCCCCCGAGGCCGGGAGACCTGAACGAATGAGAGAGACAAACGAACGCGAGTGCATGCATTACCAAACCCTGGAGGGTCAGGCGGTACGCTGTCTGCTTTGCCCGCACCACTGCCGTTTGGAGGCGGGGCAGAGGGGCCTCTGCCGGGGACGGGCCAACATCGACGGGAAGCTGATGGCGATAAACTACGCCCGCAGCATCGGGGTGGCGCTGGATCCCATCGAGAAAAAGCCTCTTTACCATTTCCGGCCAGGATCACGCGTCATCTCTTTGGGCCCCAATTCCTGCAACTTGAGCTGTTTTTTCTGCCAGAACTCCAACAGCAGCCAGGAAGAATGCCTCACCCGCCGGATGAGCCCGGAGGAGTTGCGCGACTTGGTACAGAGGGAGAGTGGGGAAGAGGCGCGGCAAGTGGCTTTCACCTACACCGAACCGCTCACCTGGTACGAATACATTTACGACTTCGCCCAGCTGGCCCGTGAGGTGGACATCGTGCTGGTGACCAACGCTTTCATCGATCCGGAACCCCTGGATGAGCTTTTACCATACGTCAAGGCGATGAACATAGACCTTAAATCGATGCGAACGGAGTTTTACCAAAAGCATTGCGGCGCCACGCTGGAACCCGTTCTGAGAAACATCAGGAGCGTGTTTGAAGCGGGCGTGCATCTGGAGCTGACCAATCTGCTAATCCCCGGGCTTAACGATTCCGAAGCGGAGATCAAGGAACTGGTGGAGTTCGTGTCCGGGCTTGGCAAAGAGATCCCGCTGCACTTTTCAGCCTATCACCCTGCTTTCCGAGCAATTATCCCGGCCACCCCGGAAAACACGGTCCTGCAGGCTTGCCGGATCGCCTCACGCAAGCTGGACCACGTTTACGCCGGCAACATCCGTTCCGCGGAATTCCAGGCCACCCTCTGTCCAAACTGCTCATCGGAAGTGATCTCCGCGCGCAGGCAGCCGCTGGCCTTGACGGCTGAAGGCTGCTGTTCCCACTGTTCCCAGCCTATCCACGGGGTGTTTTGATGTTCCGCCGGCTGCGCGAGCACATGAGCCTCGCGGATTTTTTACTGATCCTGGCTGTGGTCGCGGCCATCATCGCCAGCGGCTTCATGTTCCTCAGAAAAGACGAACAGCGCTATGTGCATATCTACAAGGACAACCTGGCCGTGGGCGTCTATCCTCTGGACAAAGACCGGGTGATCCGTATCGACACGCACAACACGGTGGAGATCAGAAACGGCAAAGTGCGAATGCTGGCTGCCGACTGTCCGGACAAGCGTTGCGTGAAACAGGGCGCCGGCGACGTGCTGCCGATAGTGTGCCTGCCCAACCGGGTGGTGGTGGAGATCCGTTCCAGCAACGCCGAGCGGGGACTGATAGTCCAGTGAGGTCATCATGTTGAATTTTGTAATCTACGTTTCCGACCACGGCTTTGGGCATGCCACCCGCATGGCCGCCCTGGCGGAGGAATTCATCCGCTTCGGCATCTTCGTGCACATCCGCAGCGCGCGACCGGAGTTCCTCTGGCAAGGACTGGACCCCAACTACAGCGAGATCCACGCCCAGGCCACTGATGTGGGAGTGAAGCACGGCACCAACCTTACCGCCGACCTGGAGGCCACCCGGGCAGCCTTGTTGGACCTGATGGGGCAGAGGCTGCAGATCGTGGAGCGGGAGGTGGAGTTCCTGCGGAGTGAAAAGATCGACCTCATCATCGCCGACGTCCCCTGGCTGGCTGTGGAAGCTGGAACCTACGCGGGCGTGCCGGTTTTTGCCGTCTCCAATTTCGACTGGGTGTTCATATATGAAAGGCTGTTCCGCCCCAGCGCGGAACTGAGGCCGGTGTTGAATACCATCTTTGGCCTCTATCAGCGGGTGGACCGCGCTTTCAGGCTGCCAATGAGTTCTCCAGCGAGCATGGGCAGCTTTCGCAAACTGGAAAAAACCGGGCTGGTGGCGGCCAGAAGGATGTCAAATCCTGATCTGATCAGGGATATGGGCATCGATCCCGGCCAGCCGCTGCTGGTTTGTTCCTTTGGCGGGGCAGGAGAGATGGAACTGGACCTGAAGAAGCTTTGCGCCGCTTTCGCGGGAACGGTGGCAACTTCCGGAAACCTCAAGAGCGCTGGCAATCACATCTGCGTGCCCCGGGAAACAGATTTCTCCTCATTGATCGGAGCGGCGGACATTTTACTCACCAAACCCGGCTACGGCAGTTTCGCGGAGTCCATCCAGAGCGGAAAGCACCTCATCTTCAGCCCCCGCGCCAACTATCCCGAGGAAGATGTCCTGATCCGCGGCATCGCCGGCTATCCCGCCAAAACGGAACTGCCCTCCCTGCTGCTTTCGCAGGCAGAGTGGAAACGTGTCTTCAAATCCATCCAAGACGGTCAAAAGCCGGTGAAAAAGGTGCCGAACGCCAACGCCGCCGTGGCCGCGCTGATCATCCGCAGGTACATGGAACTGCGTTATGGCGGCAGGAAATTGCTCTCGGTCTTTGATGCGGGATCCAACAACCTGAATTACTCGCTCTGCGAAGCCGGAAAGCCCCGACCCATCCACACCGCGCAGATCAGGACCGGCCTGGGCCACGAATACCATGAGCTGGAAGACGGACGGGTGAGCGTGCCAGCCAGGCAACTGGCAGGGTTCAAACGCGCCGTGGCAGGATTCATGCGCTACGACCGGGGCATAGTTTCCCACAAACAGGTGCTGGCCACCGGCATCCATCGCCGCGGCGATTTCAGCGCGGACCTCGCCAACTGGTTCCAAACGCGGTGGAACGCGCCCTATAAAGTTTTGAGCGGCAGGGATGAAGCCGAACTGGCGGCCCTGGCGGCCAAAGACCTTGTTCCGGAAGGCAGGCAGGCGGTGATCGTGGATATCGGCGGTTTTTCCACGGAGATCGTTTCGGCCGGAGCACCTTCCAAACCATCTCCAACCAGCCTGCCGTTGGGTTTGCTGACCCTGAACCAGGCCAGTCTGGACGGCCGTGAAGCCGAACCGCTGATCCTCGAGCAATTGGAAAAACTTGCTGCCCTTGCGGCTGAGACGGTGATCTGCGTGGGACTATCCGCTGTTTTACTGGCCAAGATCATCAGGCAGATCCCCAAGTACCAGCCGGCGCGAATCCACGGCCTCAGGATCAGCCGGCAGGAATTGCTGCGGTTTCAACAACAAGCCGCGGAGGGCGACCCAAACTGTCTGATGCGCTGGTCTGTGGAGCGTCAGTCGTTGCCCTTCCTGAGCCTCAGCGCCCGCTTTTACACGCTTCTGCTGGACAAATTCGGCGCCTCGGAATTTATTGTCTGTCATTATGGAATATCAAGCGGATACAATCTTTGGAAGAAACGCAAGCGCTGAAAAGATGAAGTTTTACATCGAAACCTACGGCTGCCAGATGAACGTCTCGGACAGCGAACTGGTTGGCTCCATCCTCCTCGGCGCCGGCTGGGAACCCGCGCCCTCAATCGACGCGGCCGACCTCATCCTCTTCAACACCTGCTCCGTGCGCAAACACGCTGAGGATCGGGTGTTGGGGCGCATTTCCAACGAACGTCACCGCAAACAGCTGAAACCCGCGCTAAAGATCGCCGTGATCGGCTGCATGGCCCAAAGAATGGGGAAGAGGCTGCTGGACAGCGACATCGGCGTGGACTACGTGGTGGGGGTGGACCGGTATCTGGAACTCCCAGCCCTGCTTGATCAGCCAGGCGGCCAGGATACGGATTTCGACTTTCAACAGTTCTATCCAGGCTTGCGGCCCCTGCATGGCAACAAAACCTGCGCCTTCGTGACCATCATGCGCGGCTGTGACAATTTCTGTTCCTACTGCATCGTGCCCCACGTGCGGGGACGGGAGCGCAGCGTGGATTTCCGCCAGATCCTCTCCGAGGTGCGCGCCTGTGGCGACAACGGATTGAAAGATGTCACTTTACTGGGGCAAAATGTCAATTCATACCGCTGGGGCGGCTACGATTTTCCCCGCCTGCTGCGGGAACTGAACCAGGTGGATTCCATTCAACGGCTGCGTTTCGTAACTTCCCATCCCAAAGACCTTTCGGACGGACTGATCGAAGCGATGGCCGCCGGCGGCAAGATCTGCGAACATCTCCATCTGCCTTTGCAGAGCGGCAACAACGGGGTTCTGAAGGCCATGAACCGCAAATACACGATCGAAGTTTACCTGCGCCTGGTGCAAAAGCTAAGGGCGGCCATGCCGGAAATATCCCTGACCACCGATCTCATAGCCGGTTTCCCCGGTGAAAGCGAGGCGGATTTCTCGGATACCCTGCAGGTGATGCGCGAGGTCCGCTACGACCACGCTTTTTGCTTTAAATACAGCGAACGCGAGGGCACATCGGCCTGCGGCCTGCCGCACCAAGTGCCGGAAGCGGAACGCCTGCGCCGTTTGCAGGAGATGATCGAACTCCAGCGCGGGATCACCTTGGCAAAGTTCTCCGCCCAGACCGGCAAGGATGTTGAGGTCTATGTGGAAAGCCTGAGCAGAAAATCCCAGCAAATGGTTTCCGGGAAGACCCGTGATTACAAGATCGCCGTGTTGAGCGGCGACGCCACCGACATCGGCAAACTTAAGACCGCCCGGGTGATGAAAGCGACGGCCGGGACCCTGATCTGCGCATGAGCAGCCTGGCAGCCAAGCTTGCTGATAAGACATGTTATGTAAACTTGCATACGGGAGAGTTAAGTTCTTGAGGCTCAGCCTGCTCTCCCCCACGACAATGATAAGGACAGCACCATGAAAAGCATGACCGGCTACGGAGTGGCCAAAGCTCACGCCAACGACATCGACCTGGAATTTGAACTGAAATCGATCAACGGCAGATATCTGGACCTGCGACTCTATCTGCCGCGGGAGATCAGTTTTTTTGAATACGCCCTCCGTCAGCGCATCTCCGCCTCCCTCAGCCGGGGCACGGTGGAAGTGCGGGCCAGCTTCACCGATCACCGAGAACCTCGGATCAAGCTGAACAAGACCAAGCTGGAGAAGTATCACGCGATCGTGACCGAAGCGGCCTCGGCCTTGGGCCTGGCCGGCAACGTCTCCTTGGAGTTTCTGCTCAACGAGCCCGGGATCATCGAAAACGCCAACAACTTGGATGAGGACGCCATCCTTAACGATATGCTGCACAAGACCTTGAACGAAGCTCTGGTTAACTTGGTGAGTTCGCTTTCCGCCGAAGCCGGCAACATCCGCCAGGTGCTGAGCACTTCCTGCGCGCGCATGCTGGGAGTTCTGGCCGAGATCGAAGTGGAGATCCAACCATACAAGAAAGAGCTGTTCGAGGGCATGAAGACCCGCACGGCAGAACTGCTGAACTCCTTTGGCAAAGACAATCTGGAGCAGCGCCTGTTCCAGGAACTGGCCATCTACATCGATAAATACGACATCCACGAGGAATTGTCCCGATTGCGCAGCCATATCTCCACCCTGCTGAGCAACTTGGAAAAAAGCGAAGACAACGGCAAGACCCTCAATTTCATCCTGCAGGAGATGCAGCGCGAGGCCAACACCCTGGGCTCAAAGTTTTCCACAGCCAAAACTTACCCCCACATCCTCATCCTGAAGGAAGAGGTGGAAAAATGCCGGGAGATAGTGCAGAATGTCGCCTGAACCCCTGCTGAGCTGGCGTTCCTGGCCCTTTGTGGAAAGGCCGAGGAGTTCAGCGCTGTTGCTGGCTTTTCTGGCTTTTCTGGCCTGGTTTCTCTGGAATCTGGCCGTGAAGCAATGGCAGCAACCCTGGTTCTACTTTCTGGGAATGCTGCTGGTTTTGGGCAACCTTCTCCCCTACTTCATCCCCACCACCTACCAGCTTTATGAATATGAGATAGTGATCCACTATCTGTTTTTGAAGATCACCCGCCGCTACGCGGATTTCGGCTGTTTTTACAGCGACAAGCGGGGCATCATGCTCAGCACTTTCAAGCTACCCCGGCGCCTGGACGCCTTCAGGGGGCAGTCTTTACGCTTTTCCAAGGCTCAGGCCGAGAAGGAACAACTCATCGAGATCCTCACCCGCAAGATCGGCAAACAGTATTAGAGGTACAAATTGAAAAACATGAATATCAGTGACCGGGTCGTTGGCCTGTTTACCCGCAGCAACAATAAACCATTGTCCTACAACGAACTGGTGGGGGAACTCCAGCTCAGCAAGAAAGAGAAAGCCCTGCTATCGGAGACCCTGCAGGCCATGATGGCCGAGGGCACTGTGGCCAAGAAAAGCCGCAAGTTTTCCCTCATCATCACCAAACCCGTGCCCACCGCGCCCGCTCCCGAACCCCTGAATCCCAAACTACTGGAGGGAGTTTTCGACGCCACCCCGCTGGCCAAAAACCTCTCCTTCGCCTTCGTGCGCACGGAAAAGGGGGATTTTTTCATCAGTGCCGAAGATACGCTCAACGCTTATCACGGCGACGTTGTGAACATCGAGCCCATTTTCCGCAAGGGTAAGTCGGACCGGGCCTTCGTGCGCAAGATCGTGAAACGCGCCAACGAGATCCTGGCCGGCGACATCCGCTCCAGCGGCCAGCGCCTGATCTTTATCAGCAGCAACCTCAAGATCCACAACTGGTTTGAGGTGAACGATACCGGCGCCGCCAAGGAAGGCGAAAAGGTGGTCCTGCAGGTTAGCAACTGGGGAAATTCCGTGCTGGGCAAGATGCCTGTGGGCAACGTGGTCGAGATATTGGGCCCCTCCGGCGATCCGCAGGTGGAGTTGATGGCCGTCATCCGCCAATACCAGCTGCCGCTGCAGTTTTCGGAGGAGGTGCTGGCCGAAGTGCAGAATATCCAGGTCGAGATCCCAGCCGGGGAATATGGCAAGCGCTTGGACCTGCGCGAACTTTTCACCTTCACGATCGACCCCGCCTCCGCCAAGGATTTCGATGACGCCATTTCGCTGGAAACCACCTCCCGGGGCTGGCGCCTCCATGTGCACATCGCGGACGTGGCCCACTACGTGAAACCCGGGGGAGCCATCTTTGCCGAAGCGGCAGCCCGCGGTAACAGCTTCTATTTCCCCAAAAAGGTGATCCCCATGCTGCCGGAACTGCTTTCCAACAAGGTTTGCAGCCTCCGCCCGGACGAGGAGAAACTCACCCTCTCGGTGATCACGGAATTTGACGCCAACGGCAGGGTCCTGGAGCAGAAACTGGCGGAAACAGTGATCCGCAGCAACCACCGCCTCAGCTATGAACAGGTGGACCAGCTGTTTGAAGGCGTCCGGACCGATCTGCCCGCGGAGCTCACCAACGTTCTCTTTGAGGCGCGCAAGCTTTCCGCCGTGCTCTCCAAGAAACGCCTGGCTGAAGGCTATATCTTCTTCGACCTGCCGGAACTGGAATACGAATACGACGACGAAGGCCTGATCCGCAGGTTCAACCTGGCTGAGGAAACCGAATCCCACAAGCTGATCGAAAACTTCATGCTGGTGGCCAATGAATACACGGCCAAAAAACTCACCCAACTCTCCCCCACCACCCTCTACCGCATCCACGAGGATCCGGACACGGAGAAGATCGAGAAACTGGCCAACCTGCTGGCCCAGTACGGCATTGCCTATTACGACCGCGGTTCGCTGAACTCCTCGCTGCAATATCTGCTGACCTCCCTGCCGGGTCCTGACTATCACAGGGTTTTCGACCACATCATCCTGCGCAGCATGAAAAAGGCAAAATACTCCACCCAGCACATCCGTCACTTTGGCCTGGGCATGGAAACCTACACGCACTTCACCAGTCCCATCCGCCGCCTCTGCGACCTGCTCATCCACCACCTCTGCAAAACCCACATCCTCAAATCCAGCGCCATTCAATTTTCGGCCGAGAACCTACGCCACCACGCCTATGTGTCCTCAGAGCAGGAACTGAGGGCAGACCAGGCAGAGCGCGACATCGAGCGCAACTACAGCATGGCCTACATGAAGAAATTCGTGGGCGAACGCTTCAGCGGGATCGTGGTTTCCGCCAAATCCGCTGGCCTCATCATCCGCCTCAACGAAATCCCCATTAGCGCGATCCTGAAAACGGTGGACCTCCCCGGCGGCAAATGGCAGTACCGGGACAGGGAAATGCGTTTTGTAAATCCTTCCAACAATAATTACTTCCAACTGATGGATAAAGTATTGGTTCAGATCATGGACGTTAGTGATGACATCTATCTGGAGTTACAGAACGTACCCAACGCCCACCAGCACTTGGCCACGGTTTTGCCCAAAATCGCCAATTCACCTTCTGACAAACGCTTGGACCAAAAGAGGAACTCCCGGGGCAGAAATGCCATTGACCGTAAAGGCGGCCGCAAAAAAAGTGGCAAGACCAACAACAAGCGCAGGACCAAGAGATGAAAAAGCCGATCGGGATATTTGATTCCGGGGTGGGAGGCCTCACCGTTTACAAGGCGATCCGTTCCGCGTTTCCGGAGGAGGATCTGATCTATTTCGGAGACACGGCCCGGGTTCCCTATGGCCCCAAATCCCGCAATACCATCATCGAATACTCGGTTCAGAACGCCCGGTTCTTGCTTCAGAAAGGGATAAAGATCTTGATAGTGGCCTGCAATACATCTTCAGCCGTGGCGCTGCCGGAACTGATGGCCCTCACCAACATTCCGATCATCGGCGTGATCGGCCCCGGCGCTGAAATGGCCGCCAGGCTAACACAAACCAAGCGGATCGGCGTGATCGGCACAGAAGGCACGGTGCGTTCAGAAGCCTACAGCCGGGCCATCAGCGAGATCATTCCGGAAGCCGAGGTCTTCTCCCGGGCCTGCCCCCTCTTCGTGCCGTTGGTGGAGGAAGGCTGGCTGGAGCAACCCGCCACGCGCCAGATCGTGCACGAATACCTCGATCCCTACCTGGCTTTGGATATCGACACCCTGGTGCTGGGCTGCACCCACTATCCCTTGCTGAAAGAAATGATAAGCGAGGTGCTCGGTGCCAGGGTGGCACTGGTGGACAGCGCCGACGCCATAGCCAGTTATCTGCGGTCGCTTCTGCCTGCGGAATACGACGGCCAGGCCGGCACCGACAAGTTTTACGTGAGCGACAACGAGGATAAATTCGCCCGGATCGCCGGACGCATTTTGGGCACTGAGCCCAGCCAGCTGCAGCGGGTCCGCCTGTTCGAAAGCTGGTTTGAATAAACAGAAATGTTAAGTATATAAGGATCTTGTATGGACCCCCTGATTTTGACAGCAGCCATCACCGGAGCGGAAACCAACCGCGAAGACCAACCCAATCTGCCCATCACGCCTGAAGAGCAGGCGGCCGACGCCCTGGCCTGTTTCGAGGCCGGCGCGAGGGTGATCCACCTCCACGTCCGGGATGACGCCGGCAAACCTACCCAGAGCCTGGAGAGGTTTAAATCGGCCCTGCGGGCGATAAAGGAAGCTGCCCCCGAGCTGGTCATCCAGATCAGCACTGGAGGCGCCGTGGGCGAAGCTTTCGAGAAGAGGCTGGCGCCTTTGGGACTAAAGCCGGACATGGGCACGCTCAACGCCGGCACCCTGAATTTCGGTGATGACGTGTTCATCAACCATCCCCAGGACATCGTGCGCCTGGCCGAGGCCTTCAAGGTTTTCGGCGTGGTGCCGGAGATCGAGGTTTACGAATCCGGCATGGTGGATTACGTGGCCAAACTGGTGAAAAAAGGCATTATCACTCACACTCCGCTGCACGTGCAGTTCGTGCTGGGTGTGCCCGGCGGGATGAGCGGAACGCCAAGGAACGTGCTTTACATGATGGATCACCTCCAAGAGCAGATCCCCACTGCCACCTGGGCGGTGGCGGGAATCGGCCGTTTCCACATTCCCGCTTCACTGACCGCGATGGCCAACGGCGGCCACATCCGGGTGGGCTTTGAAGATAACATTTTCTACCACAAGGGCGTCGTGGCGGAATCGAACGCCCAGCTGGTGGCCCGTATGGCCCGCATCGCCACTGAGATCGGGCGTCCCCTGGCCACTCCCGCGCAAACGCGCTCTATCCTTGGTTTGCCGGAGCGGTGATGGTTCTCAGCGATAATGCAAAAGTGGTGTTGGAACGGCGCTATTTCCGCAAGAACGACGCCGGTGAGACCATCGAGGACTGGGCTGCCCTGATCGGCCGCGTGGCCAAAGACATCGCCGGCGGCGATCCGGACAAGGAAAAGCGCTATCAGGAGCTGCTTGATTCCGGATACTTTTTGCCCAACTCCCCCACCCTGATGAACGCCGGCAACGACCTGCAACAGCTATCCGCCTGTTTTGTGCTGCCCATCGAGGACAGCATGAACAGCATCTTCGAAACGGTGAAGAACGCCGCCCTGATCCACAAAAGCGGCGGCGGCACCGGCTTTTCCTTCAGCCGGCTGCGCGAGGCCAACGCCCGGGTGCGGTCCACCAACGGCGTTTCCAGCGGCCCGATCTCCTTCATGAAGGTCTTCAACGCCGCCACGGACGCTGTGAAGCAAGGCGGCACTCGGCGCGGCGCCAACATGGCCATCCTCAATGTGGACCATCCCCAGATCCTGGACTTCATCCAGTGCAAGGCGGATACGCGTGAACTCACCAACTTCAACCTCAGCGTGGGCATCACCGAAACCTTCATGCGGGCCGTGATGGACGATGAAGAATACGATCTAGTCTCACCCCGCAGCGGCGAGGCCGTGGGACGGCAGAAAGCGCGCGACGTGTTCAGCCTGATCGTGGATATGGCCCACAAGAACGGCGAACCGGGGATCGTGTTTCTGGACAGGATCAACGCCGCCAACCCCACCCCCCACATCGGCAGCATCGAATCCACCAATCCCTGCGGCGAACAGCCCCTGCTGCCCAACGAGGCCTGCAACCTCGGCTCCATCAACCTGGCCGTGCTGATCAAGGACGGCAGGGTGGATTGGGAGCGGCTGCGCGAAGTGACGCGCCTCAGCGTTGATTTCCTGGACGACGTGATCGACCGCTCGAAATTTCCCCTGCCCCAGATCGACGAGATGGTGAAGGCCAACCGCAAGATCGGGTTGGGCGTGATGGGCTGGGCGGACCTGCTCTACCAGCTCAGGATCCCCTACACCAGCGACGAAGCGGTGGCCCTGGCCGGCGAACTGATGGAATTCATCGATTTCGCAGCCAAGCAGCGCTCCGCCGAACTGGCCGCGGAGAAAGGCAGTTTCCCCAATTTCCCCGGCTCCATCTACGCTACCCGGAGCCTGCAGCGCCAGCCGCTGAAAATGGACTGGGCCGCGTTGGGCGAAGACATCGCCACCAGGGGCATCCGTAACGCCACCCTCACCACCATCGCCCCCACCGGCACCATCAGTATGATCCTGGATACCTCCAGCGGCATTGAACCTCAGTTCTCTCTGGTCTTTGTGAAAAACGTGATGGACGGCGACAAGCTGCTATACGTGAACAAATGGTTTCGCCAGGCTTTGGAGGATGCGGGCCTGCTGAGCCAGGAGCTGCTGGAAAAAGTGGCGCAAGCCGGCACCATCGCCGGTTTCGAGGAGATCCCCGCCGCCTTACGCGACATCTTCCTCACCGCCCACGACATCAGCCCGGAGTGGCACATCCGCATGCAGGCTGCTTTTCAGCTTTACACAGACAACGCCGTGAGCAAAACCATCAATTTTCCCCATGACGCCACGGTGGAGGACATCCGCATCGCCTATGAGCTGGCCTACCAGCTGGGCTGCAAGGGCTTAACGGTCTATCGTGACGGCAGCCGCGAAAACCAGGTGCTAAGCAGCGGCAGCGGTTCCCAGCCCAGCGAACGCAAAGTGGCCCCGCGCAGCCGGCCCGAGGTTACCCACGGAGTTACGCAACGCCTGGAAACTGGCTGCGGGCATATGTATGTGACCATCAACACCGATGAACAGGGTGCCTGCGAGGTGTTCGTGCAAATGGGTAAAGTGGGCGGCTGCGCTTCCGCGCAACTGGAAGCGATCGCCCGGCTGTCTTCCCTGGCCCTGCGCTCCGATGTGAAGCTGGAAGCCATCATCCGCCAGCTGAAAGGCATCCGCTGCCAGTCGCCGATGTGGCACAAAGGCAAGATGATCACCTCCTGCGGCGACGCCGTGGGCCAGGCTTTGGAAACCTTTCTCAAAACCTGGGCCGGGGGCGAACTGAAAGCCGTGCAGTTAAGCTCCGGGGAGGCTGAAATTCCTGAAGCCGGGGCCATGAACTCCATCGCGCTCTGCCCGGACTGCGGTTCTTCCATCGAACATGTGGAAGGCTGCCTCAAATGCCCAGCCTGCGGATGGTCCAAATGCTAACCAGATCATTAACTTACTTATACGGGAGTGAACATGCGCTGTAAACACTGCGACGCCCGCCTGGCCGCCCACGATTTTTGGTGCGCCAACTGCGGCAAACAGACTCAGGTGGTGAATCAGGACCTTTCCGCCTGGGCCAGCTTGAAAATCACTTGGGGCAAATACAATCCCCTCAAGGGCCTGAACATCCCTGCCGCCGCCTTTCCGGTCATCGCCGGAGTGGTTCCCTGCCTGATCCTGCTGTTCGCGCTCAACGCCTTTGGACGCCTTAACCTCTCGCAAGACCAGGCCACTGGAACCATGCTGCTGAACCTGTTTCTCACCGCCGCGGGCCTGTCCATATTTCTTCCCATCCTCCTGATACCTTACAAACCGGCTTGCGCGGAACCGGGCCACACCATCACCCTGAAGGAAATGCTGGCCGGAATGAAGCAGTATCCCCGCTATCTAGCGCTGGTGCTGATGGCGGCGCTGTATTTCGTGCTCATCCACGTGATCTGCTTCGGCCTGCCCCTGTTCAGCAGCGATCCCATTCTGCGCCTGGTCTGGATCGTTCTGGTGAACTACTTCCTGGCCGTGTTTCTGCCCGTGCCGGTGCTGATGCAACGCCTGAAACTGGGACCCTGGCAGGCTATCAGGCTTTCCTACCGGAAATTCCACGTGGTCCGCTGGCAACTCTATCTGCTGGCCCTGATCCTGGTGCTGGTCAACTTTGTGGCCACCGCTCTGGCCCTGGTGCCGCTGATCTTCACGCTGCCGCTTTCCTGGTTTGCCGTGCGGGATTACTTGGACCGCCTGCTGGAGTACGAGATCATCAGGGACTATAAGTAGGGAGCAGTTTTGACCAAAAAGGATATCATCTCCCTGATCCTGTTGCTGGCCGTGATCGCCTACGGGGCATGGACCTGGTTCAACCGCTCCTACCGCGACACCAGGCTGGACCAGGACCTGCTGGACACCGTGGTGACCATTTCTGCGAAATCCCAGAGCAAAAACGTGGGTGCCCAGATCGATTCTGTTTTCGCCTACATGCACACCTTGGAAGCCAAATTCAACGATTACGACCCCACCAGTTGGGTCTCGAAAGTCAATACTGCCAACGGCAAAGCCGTGCCCATGGACCCCGACGCCTACGAACTCCTCTGCCTGGCGGACAGCCTTTACCAGCTTGCCGGCGGGGCTTTCGACATCACCATCAAACCTCTGTACGACCTCTGGGGATTCAACCGGCCCATCCCGCCAAACGACTCCCTAACGCAAATGCCGCCGGATTCCCTGGTTATCAGGGAAACGCTGAAGAACATGGGTTTCAACAGGGTGCGCTTCAACCAAAAGAGGATCATCCTGCCCCGCGGCATGCAGATCACCTTCGGTGCCCTGGCCAAGGGTTACGTGCTGGACAAGGCCCGGGACTACATGGCCGCGGGCAAGTTCATCAGCGGACAGATAGACTGCACCAGCAGCATGAGCTTTTTCGGCCAGCCGCTGGCCCAGATCGTCAGTGTGCGCCATCCGCGGGCGAACCAGCAGCTGCAAACCATCGGCAGCTTCAAGATCCGCGACGGCTCCCTGAGCACTTCCGGGGATTATCAGCAGTATTTTGAATATGAGAACCGCCGCTATCACCACATCCTGCACCCCAAAACCGGGTATCCGGTGGAAAACGTCTTTTCCGTTACCGTGATCCATCCTTCAGCCGCCTGGGCGGACGGCCTTTCCACCGCGCTCTTCCTGCTGCCGCCGGAAACCGCGATCGAAAAGCTGAAGCGTTATCCCGAAAGCAACGCGGTGATCTTTTACCAGGCCAACGGCGAGATCGTTTCCCTGAAGAGCCTGGGCATGAAAGACCTGGAATGGCACGACGAAGGATGAACATCCCCGACCTCCAGTCCCAGCCAGACTCCCGCCGCATCGGCATCGACAAGGTGGGCGTGAAGGGCATCCGCTATCCCATAGTGGTGGACGACCGCGACCACAAGCTGCAGTCCACCATCGGCGAATTCAACATCTATGTGGACCTTCACCACAGCAAGCGCGGAACCCACATGTCCCGCTTTCTGGAAGTTTTAAACCGCTATCACCGCGACGCCATCATCGGCCAGTTGGACAAACTCCTGCTGGAGCTGAAATCCTCTCTCAAAGCCGACGCCGCCTACATCGACATCCTTTTCCCCTATTTCCTGCGGAAGCGGGCCCCGGTCTCCGGGATCAGTTCCCTGATGGATTACCAGTGCTTCTTTCATGCTTCCTATGCGGAGGATTACAAGCTCTGGATCGGCGCTGTGGTGCCAGTCACCGCGCTCTGTCCCTGCTCGAAGGAGATCTCGGAAGCCGGGGCGCACAACCAGCGCTCGCTGGTGACCATCAAGCTGCGCTACACTGGATTCGTCTGGCTGGAAGAGCTGATCGCCATCGCCGAGGAAGCGTCCAGTTGCCCCGTCTATCCCCTGCTGAAGCGCCGGGACGAAAAATACGTTACCGAAACCGCTTACGCCAGGCCCCGCTTCGTGGAGGACATCGTGCGCGAGGTCACCCAAAGGCTGGAATCCGATCCCCGGGTGCTGGAGTTTTACGTGGAAGCCGACAACTTTGAATCCATCCACAACCACAACGCCTACGCGATGGTCTATCGCCTGGGGCGTGCTTGAGCCCGGTCCCGCGCGCCTTGCCTGATTTCCCCGTCCAACCTGCGGTTTCGGGTTTTCTGCCCAACGGCCTGAAGTACATCCTCAGCGCCGACGCCTCCAATCCCGTTCTCTGCCTGCAGCTTTTCATCCGGATCGGCAGTGCCTGGGAGACGGAGCGCGAAGCCGGTTATTCCCATTTCATGGAACATTTGGCCTTCAAATCCACCCGTGATTTCGGCTACAACCAGATCACCGGCTTTGTGAACGGCTTGGGCGGTTCCATCAATGCCTACACGGATTTTGACTGCACCTGCTACTATCTGCTGCTGCCTTCGGAGTATTTGGCCGAGGGCTTGAAAGTGCTGGCCGAACTGGCCATGCATCCTTCTTTCACCCCAGCGGACCTGGCCATGGAAAAGGATATCATTATCGAGGAGATGGAGCAGAACAAGAACGATCCGGAGGCGGATTTCCTGGATTTCATCCAAACCGCGGCCTTTCAGCGCAATCCCCTCCGCCTTCCCGTGATGGGCACCCCGGCCTCGGTGAAAACAGCCGGGATAGCGGATCTGCGAGCCTTTCACACCAAATATTACCAGCCCGCGAACTCCTTTCTGGTGATCGTGGGAGACTTGGACCGGGACAAGGCTGGCCAAATCCTCAACACCTGCTTTGGCGCCTGGCAAAACACCGCCCCTCTTCCCCACTCCCGCGGCGGAAGCTTCACCGAACCGGAAGCTCCGGGCCAACCCTCGGTCTGGCGCAGGCACAAGCAGGAATTCCTCACCTACATCCTGCCGGAACTCTGCGACACCCATCCCGGCAGCGATCCCCTGCTGATCGCCATGCGCTATCTGGCTGTAGGGCGGTCTTCCCGGCTGTTCAAACGTTTGGTGGAAGAGGAAAAACTGGCCTCCTCGGTGAAGGTTTCATCCTACAGCGGCGTGATGAGTGGAGTTTCGGCGATCGTGGTCGCTCCCATGGGCAAAGCCAACGTCCCCAAGATCCAGTCTGTCTTTCAGCAGGAATACCAGGCTTTGCTGCAAGGGGCCGTCGATCCCGCCGAGATCGAGCTGGTGAAGCGCGACATCATCAACTCCTGGCGCTACGGCTTCGACGGCGTGGAAAACCTGGCCGGGATGCTGGGGGCCGAGGAATTCATCTCCGGCTACGAAACGCTTTACACCTACGACCGGCAGATCCTGCCCCTCGGCCTGGAAGATGTGCTCGCAGCCGTCCGCAAATACTGGCAGCCCTCCAGCTTGCAGATCATCCACCAGTCCCCCCGGGAAGTGGACCTGGCCCTGTCGGTGCCGCCGCTCAAACCCCTTGGGAAAAACCACGCGTTCCGTCAAGTCCTCCTGCCGGAGGCCACCCCTTCCTCCGCGAACGCGAAACTCAGCCTGGAACAATACTCGGAGGATGTTTTCACCGCCACCCTCTCCAACGGGCTGAAATTCATTTACCGCTGGCAGCCCCAGCGTCCCATCAGCGGTTTTGCCCTCTCCACGGATGTCTGCCAGCTGGGCGAAGCCCCCGGACAGCGCGGACTGAACTATCTCTGCTCGGCTGCGATGCTGCATTCCACCCAAAGCCGCAGCTACGCCGAAATGCTCACCACCAGCCGCGAACAGGGAATCAGCCTCAACGTGGAGCCCCATCCCGACACCACCGTTTTCCGGGGAAAATGCTTTCACACGGCCCTGCCCACCGCGCTGTCCATTCTGGCCGAGATCTTCTGGCAGCCAGCCTTTGATCCCAACCATATTCGCCTCCTGAAAAGCACCTCCATCGATCTCCTGCGCCGCGATAACCAGAATCCCTCTAGCCTGGCCTGGCTGCGCTGGTTTCGGCTGCTCTTTGGTCCCAACAGCCCTTACGGCCGCTATTCCGGTAACATCGGCGACCTGGCCGGCCACAACCGCGAAGCGATCCGCGCCTGGTACACCAGCCATTACCGGCCGGAACGTTTCAGCCTGGCCATCGTTAGCTCAGTTGAGCCGCGTCAGGCTCTGGACCTGGTGGGTTCCCTCTTCGAGGGTGGCAAGCCGTCCGGAGATTTGGATCTGCCCGCTCCCCCGGCGCCCCGACCCAGCCGTGTGCGGATGCGGACCCAGCTTCTGGATTCAGGCCAGGCGATCATCCACCTGGGCGGATTCGCGGCCCCAGCCAGGGACAGCATTTCCACCACCGCCTGGCACATTCTGGCCCAGATAATTGGCGGCGACATGGATTCGCGCCTATTCAACCTGGTGCGGGAAAAATACGGCTACGCCTACCAGACCGGCATGGAATACAGCAGCACGCGTGAACTGGGCTATTGGTTCGCCTATTCCTACTGCGATCCCGATGACCGCAAACCCTGCCTGAGACTGATGCGCGAGGTCCTGGCCGCCGTTTGCGCGGAAGGCGTGGGCGCTCAGGAACTGCTGCAAGCCCAAAACTACCTCTGCGGCATGAACCGCTTCGACGCGGAAAGCGCCGCCCTCCAGGCCGTGCTGCTTTCCAGCCTCAGCGCCCTCGGCTATGAGCCCGGTTTCTATCTCAACCGCGAACAGCGCATCCGGGCAATGGATCTGGACACCGTGAACCGCGTCGCCCGCGAGTGGCTGCGGCCTGATAACCACTGGACCCACATCCTCGCATGATCACCCTCGGACTCGACATCGGCTCCCGCAACACCAAGCTGGTCATCTACAACTCTGATGACCGCTCCATCCTTTTTGCCAAGTGGATTTCAACCGAAGTGAACCCCCTCGCGTCCGTGGAGGCCCTTTTGGCCCAAGCGCTCGCCCAAACAGGCTCCGAGACTCCCGGTACGGCAGCCTGCACAGGATACGGCCGAAAACTCTGGAAACACGGCAGGGTGCTTTCGGAGATCTCCTGCCATGCCGCCGGGGTGCGCCATTTCCATCCCGAGGCCAGGACCATCATCGATATCGGCGGCCAGGACGCCAAGATCATCACCCTCGCTGCCGACGGCAAGGTCCGCGATTTTGTGATGAACGACAAATGCGCTGCCGGCACCGGACGCTTTCTGGAAATGACGGCGCTGCGCCTGGATTGCACTCTGGACCAGCTTTCCCAGCTGGCTTCGCTTTCCACGGCCGCCCTGAATATCTCCTCCACCTGCGTGGTCTTCGCCGAATCCGAGATCGTGGGCATGATCGCCGAAAACGCCGCTCCGGCCGATATCGCCCGTGCCGTCCACAACTCCATCGCCAGCCGCGTTCTCACCCAGATCAGCGCCCTGGCTTTCGAACCCCCGGTGGTCTTCACCGGCGGAGTAGCCCTCAACAACGACCTGGTGGCTTGTCTGGCCAGGCAACTGCAACTCCCCGTTGGCGTTCCTCCCTCTCCGGAGATCACCGGCGCTCTCGGCGCAGCCATTCTCGCGGCAACATGAAAATAGACTATCATCTTCATACAGAGTATAGTTACGATAGTAAACTTAAAGCTTCGGATTTGATCTATAAGGCTATCGAACTCAATTACGAAGCCATCGCCATCACGGAACACCTCGATCTGTATCCCTATGAACTCACCCGCTTTGGCCTGCCCTCCTTTGCCCGCTACATAAAACAGCTTGCCTCCCTGAAAGATCAATTCGCCTCTTCCCCGCTCCGGATCATCTGCGGGGTCGAAATCGGCGATTTCCAGCGTGTCAGCGCTTATGCCAACGAGTTTCTGGCCCAGTTGGACTTCGAGCTCAGGCTTGGGGCCGTGCATTTCCTTTCCGATCACACCAACGTGGCGGTGCCTCTCAAAAGGCCGCTCACCGCCTCCGACCATGAAGATTACTACCGGCAGAACCTCGCTCTGGTGAGCGCCTGCGAAATCCAGGTGCTGGCCCATCTGGGCGTGCACAAACGCTATCTTACGGAGCAGCCGGATGAAAACCACTGCCGCGGCCTGCTTGCAGACATCTTTCAGGTGATGATCGAGCGCCGCATCGCCCTCGAGATCAACTTTTCCGCCCTGCGCAAACCCTACGGGCGCATCCTGCCCGATCTCTGGCAGATCGATCTCTACCGCTCCCTGGGCGGGAAGCTTTTCAGCATCGGTAGCGACGCCCATCTGCTGGAACATTTCGACCTCAACTACCATCTGCTGCCCTCCTGGCTGTTCTCTGGGGAGATCGATTTACCCCTCTGAACGCGTTTCCCCCACCCCCGCCCGCAGGCGTACAGCGAACGCAGTGAGGCATGGGCGACAATATGTTTTTGGGGATGCTGTTGTCGATGCTCGTCCCTTGCTCGACGCTAGCTTGGAGTTCAAGGCGCCAAGCCAGATGCCGGACCCAGCTCAGAACCGAGAGCGCTTTGGACTTCAAAC
>JAJBAV010000023.1 GCA_020532085.1 Candidatus Cloacimonadota bacterium
TTGGTCGACGGGGACGTCGACCTTCCGGAATACATGCCTACCATCTCATCAGCGGCGACATATCAAGATGTAATCCGGAAGGTTAACGTCCCCGTTAACCTGGCTCCGCAGGAGCCATCAGAATACCCATCATAACTTACAAGGCTTAGATTTTACCGCAGATCAGCGAAGCCCTCAAGGCTTTTGGCCGACGGGGACGTCTGCCATTGAGCGCTGTGCTGTCATTCCGGGGTAGTGGCCCCGGAATTCAGTCATAAACCCCGCTCGCGGGGTGCTATAGGCGGGGGTTTCAACCCCCGTAGCCGCAACGTGCCATACAATGTTGCTTTGGCCCGCCCCTCCCCAGGCGCAGGCGCGGCCTGTGCCTGGGGAGGGGCGGGCATATATTTTATCGCATGGATGCAACCTGTGTATGGGGGTTGGAACCCCCGCCTATATTCCCGCACCGGTTGAGACCGGTTTTTCGGAAGCTCCGGTTTCTCCCCGGGCTGTGCTGATATTAACTGACCAGGTATGGACCAGGTATGGACAGGGGGTTCACGGGGAATATTTCTTGCTTCGCTCCCAATATCAATACGGTATCAATACGGAATCAATACGGATTTCATCCGTAATGATTCCGTATTGATACCGTATTGATATTGGGAGCCACCCGGGTTTTTACCGAATTTCTGGCGACTTTTTTCGTTGGTCGGTATGAACCACCAGGTTCAATGGAAAGCTCTTTTTCAAGCCGGGTGAGTGAAGGGGTCGGCTGGACACAATACTTTCAACCGACCGGCCTCAGATCTTCATTCCGGGTGGTGAGGCTGGATTCGAGCGAGTCACGAGCATCGACTCCAGCAGGGCCATCACCGGGTGTCGACACAGGCTTGTATGGACCTGTCAGATGTTTGAACCCTCTCTCTGTGTCTCTGTGCCTCTGTTTTTATCGTTTTTTTATCCTGTCGATTCTGTCATCCGGGTTCTATTTCACATCGGCGTGAATCCGCGTCTTTTTCCGCGAAAATCTGCGGGAAACCTCCTGTTTTCATTCTTCCTGTGCCTCAAGATAAATCTCGGGCACCCAACTGACTGAAGTCTATGCTACAAAAACTCTGTGCCTCTGTTTTTTTCGTTTCATCCTGTCGATCCTGTCATCCGAGTTCTATTTCACATCCGCGGGAATCCGCGTCTTTTTCCGCGAAAATCTGCGGGAACCCTCTCTGTCCCTCTGTTTTTATCGTTTTTTAATCCTGTCGATCCTGTCATCCGGGTTCTATTTCACATCCGCGTGAATCCGCGTCTTTTTCCGCGAAAATCTGCGGGAACCCTCCTGTTTTCATTCTTCCTGTGCCTCGAGATAAATCTCGGGCACCCAACAGACTGAAGTCTATGCTACAAAAACTCTGTGTCTCTGTTTTTATCGTTTTTTTATCCTGTCGATCCTGTCATCCGGGTCCTATTTCACATCCGCGTTAATCCGCGTCTTTTTCCGCGAAAATCTGCGGGAACCCTCCTGTTTTCATTCTTACTGTGCCTCGAGATAAATCTCGGGCACCCAACAGACTGAAGTCTATGCTACAAAAACTCTGTGTCTCTGTCCCTCTGTTTTTATCGTTTTTTGTCCTGTCGATCCTGTCATCCGGGTCCTATTTCACATCCGCGTGAATCCGCGTCTTTTTCCGCGAAAATCTGCGGGAACCCTCCTGTTTTCATTCTTCCTGTGCCTCGAGATAAATCTCGGGCACCCAACAGACTGAAGTCTATGCTACAAAAACTCTGTCCCTCTGTTTTTATCGTTTTTTGTCCTGTCGATCCTGTCATCCGGGTCCTATTTCACATCCGCGTGAATCCGCGTCTTTTTCCGCGAAAATCTGCGGGAACCCTCCTGTTTTCATTCTTCCTGTGCCTCGAGATAAATCTCGGGCACCCAACAGACTGAAGTCTATGCTACAAAAAACTCTGTGTCTCTGTGCCTCTGTTTTCAAAAGGTCTTTTTCTGTCCCTCTGTTGTAACCGCCAATTCGTGGGAATTCCTGTGATTTGCGGACAAAGAAAAACCCCCGCGGCGTTGCGGGGGCAAATATGCAGCAGGAAGTTCCTGCCAATTTAGACCGGGATCAGTTGACCTGGTCAGTGATCATGCGTTTCTTGTAGGTGGCGCGGGGTACGGATTTCTCCAGGGGCGCGGGAGCGGGGTTGGCCTTCACCTTGTTGGGGTTCAGGGCCATCTTGCTACCGTCGGTTTCGGTGGAGGCGGTCACATAGAAGAACTGGTAGGGGGCTGCGCCCTCATACATGTAACCGAGGTCGCCAATAGCGGTGGCGAGCGGTGTCCAGGGTTGGAGAGCGGTGGGATCGTTGGAGCCATATACGTTGTAGGAGAGGGCTCCGGTCACAGCGTCCCAGGAGATGGTGGGATAGCCGCTGTCCAGAACGATGGATATGATGGGGGCTTCCACACCTATGGTGCCGAGTTCGACGGAGCATCTGATGCACATGTCTTCATCGGTGGCGTTGGGAGTTACCCACGTATAATCGAGAAGGTCGGCATCGTAATAATAGGCCCAGGAGGTGGCCCAACTGGAGATGGGAATTGACATGTCACCCATGAGTCCGGGCGCGCCGGCTTCGTAATCACCAACCTGGAAATAGGCCACGTAGAAGGTTTCGCCGGCCGGGATGTTGATATCATAGGCGGAGACATCATAGGTGTTCCACTCTCCCAGAGTGCAGGTGGCTGGGGTGATGGGCACCAGGGGATTGGCCATGTCCGGAAGGCCGGTGCCGTCATCCGGGAAGATGGCGTAGCTGAGGTTGCCCAAAGCACCGATAGGCCAGGTGTTGTCCCTCATTTCGAAGCTTACTTCGGTGATCTTTACGGGCTGGTCGTAATACCAGAAGGCATTGGCCCAGCCGTCACCCGCATCGTAGTAGGCGTGCGCCATGCTGCTGTTGTCTTCGTCGTAGGCCAGTGCGTCACCCAGGGTGAGATCCGGCACATCTTGCTGCAGATAGACATTGTTGTTACCCGGGGTAACGTCAAGGTCGTGCCAAGCTTGGAGTTGCAGGATGTAACGTCCAGGGGTGGTGGGCAGGGTGCAATCCGCGAAGGTGTCGAGATGCAGTTCCTGGCTGGCGGCCAGGTTGACCGTGGTGGAGCTTACCCAGAGAGGTGTGGTCATATCCGCAGCGTCCCAAAGGGCCAGAGCAACATCCACGCCGGTCACCGCGATGGGTGTCCCGGTATTATCCATACTGTTGTTGGTCACGTCGGCTTCATAATTGATGACCTCACCGGGCGCCATGAAGAAATCGCCCGTGAACCAGAGTGAACTGGCCTCGACGTCGACCTGGTCACCCAAGTAAGTGACTTCAGCCGTAAAACAGTAATCGTACCACATATCCCAGCCTACTGGTTCCACAACGGTGTAATAGTTGTAGCTACTTCCGGCGACAGAGGCGTCGTGCATGGTGGCAGTCTTAGTGTTTGGCAAAAGACCATTCGGAGATGTCATCACCATGGCAAAGGCGGTGCCGTTGGCGCCGGTGGGGCCGAAGACGAGGTTGGCGGCGGATAAATCCACATAGTTGAAATCTTCTCCGACGGGTGCCGTGGCCCAGTTAATGAGGTCCGCGTACAGTATTGTTGCACTAGCCAGAGGGAACATCCCGCTCTGGTCTGGTAAACCATTGACATCAACAGGCCAGATCTCGATGAGCACGTTGGCCTGTCCGAGGGCACCTGGTCCATAGAAAGGGAAATAGACCCCTTCCAAATCGCAATTGACTGGAGGCGTAAACACCGTTGCCGCTCTTGTCAAGACTGAACCGTCGGTCATTTCCCTTGGTATGGTTTGCAAATAGACCTCACTGGTCCAATACTTAAGCTGAACAGCCGCCAAGCCGGAAAACGCCAGCAGCACCAGCATTAATATTACTAGTTTCTTCATAATTAAGTTCTCCTCTTTTCAGAGTTGGTTTGAAGAAGTTAAGCGATGGGAGTCCTTTCCGCGCGGCCGTTTATTAGTCCGGCCGGGCTGCGGCCTCCCTGTTTGGTATCGATACCAAAGAACGGTTACGGATGCTGTCTGCGCGGCCGGGCACTGCGTTGGCGTGTACATGTGCGATGATGTGGTGGCGAAGGCGGCGCCTGGCTGGAAGAGGGAGATCCGTGGTTTGATGGGGGGTTGGGGTTTGTTTGCGGAGGGTGAACGCGAAAGTGGGCGCTTCTGCAGCGGGACTCTTTCGAGAGCGGCAGAGAACAGACTGGATCGGGCCAAAGGCTGTTGGGGCCAATCATCGCTCCTTTCATTCCACTTCGCGTAGCGTGAAAAACAAAAATACATCTTCCGGGAAAGCCGCGCGGACAAGGCTTGGCCGGCCCATAATCCCTGAGGCGGGTTTCCCCAAATGAACACAACTTTGTTATGGTTTCCCTTTTATGCGCCTGCAATTTATATGTCAAGGAATTTCTCAGCCCCTTTTCGGCTTTGCCTGTGGAAAAAGAAACACAACCGCGGTAAGATGTATCAACGCATATGGTTCCGGCTTTGGCGCGGGCAGCATTCATTTGTTGCGGGAAATGACTTTTTTGAAAACAGAGGGACGGAGAGGGTTCCCGCAGATTTACGCAGAAAAAGACGCAGATTTACGCAGATCAATGTAACATCAGCTTCAGCTTGTTGGATGCCCGAGATTCATCTCGAGGCACAGGGAACACGAAAACAGAGGGACAGAGGGACAAGGTGAGCAGGGTACGCGAAAACACCGGCAATGGAGAATTCGTGCTAATTCGTGTAATTTGTGGACAGAATAGGTCGCGGAAAAGCGCGGAAAAAGGGAAAGAGTGGTCAGAAAAAGAAGAAATGACGGGAACACCTGTAACCGCCAGAATCCGCTTGATCCGTTGAATCCTTTGCATCCGTGGGGAAATGGAACCCGGATGACAGGATCGACAGGATAAAAAACGATAAAAACAAAGGCACAGAGAGGGTTCCCGCAGATTTACGCAGAAAAAGACGCAGATTTACGCAGATCAATGTAACATAAGCTTCAGCTTGATGGATGCCCGAGATTCATCTCGAGGCATAGGGAACTCGAAAACAGAGGGACAGAGGGACAGAGTTTTTGTAGCATAGACTTCAGTCTGTTGGGTGCCCGAGATTTATCTCGAGGCACAGGGAACACGAAAACAGAGGGACAGAGGGACAGAGGGACAGAGTTTTTGTAGCATAGACTTCAGTCTGTTGGATGCCCGAGATTTATCTCGAGGCACAAGGAAGAGTGATAACAGAGGGACAAGGTGAGCAGGGTACGCAAAAACACTGGCAATGGAGATAATTCGTGTTAATTCGTGTAATTCGTGGACAGAATAGGTCGCGGAAAAGCGCGGAAAAAGGGAAAGCGTGGTCAGAAAAAGATGAAAACACACGGGATCTAATCCGTATAATCAGTAAAATCCGTTGAATCCGTAGAGAAAGATATTCGTGCCAATTCGCGTAACTCGTGGACAACTGCCTGGATTCCGGGTCTGGTTCCGCTGTAGTCGATGCTCCTGCGTCGCTCGACGCCAGCCTCACCGCCCGGAATGACGTTGCTGTGTACCTTGTGACCAAATACATACACCTCTCCGTGTCTCTGTGCCTCTGTGTTAAATCTTTTATTGCTGTGCCTCGAGATGAATAGAGGTTCACGCAGATAACGCAGAAAAAAACGCAGATTGACGCAGATTGTTCATATGATTGAAATCCGTATAATCAGTTGAATCCGTAGGGAAAGAAATTCGTGTAATTTATGGACAAGAAAAAGGGCGGGACCGAGGTCCCGCCCATGTTTGCAAGCCGGGGAGGATGACCCTCCCGGGCTGGGGTTTACTTGTTCAGTTGCGGCCAAACGCCTTTGGAGGCTGGCATTTCGCCGTCGCTCGCGGTGATCTTGAAGAACTTGTAGGCTGTGGCGCCCGCGTCGAAGGTGAAGCTGGGCGTGGCGCTGTAACCCAGTATGGCCCAGGGATCCGGGGCATAGGGGTCGTTGGAGCCATAGACGGTGTAGTAGCTGGCGCCGGGTTCGGCGGGCCAGGCGATGGTGACATTGTTGCCGGTGGCGCCGATGGTGCCGTTCTCCACATCCGGAGGCGTGATGAAGATGCCCAGGGCGTTGGAGATGATGGCCTCGGATTCCAAGGCTCCGCTGTAGTTGGCTTTCACCGCCCACTTGTAGGATCCTTCACCCAAGGCGGCGAAACCGGTATCAAGGTAGGTGGTGTCGGCAACCGCTCCGTCGAGCAGGTTCCAGTTGCCGGGAATTGCTTCATCGGCAGCCAGGAAGCGGAAGACGTCGTAGTTCAGGAACCAGCGGTCGTCGTTGCGGGCGCCAAACTGGGCGGCCATGGCCTTGCTGGGGGCGGGGCCGATGTAGATGTCGTCGATGTACAACCCCGCGTAGGAAACCACGGTGGTGGCATACACGGAGAAGCGGATCTGAATGGTCTGATCCGCGTAAGCGCTAAGATCGACCACTTTCTCAGCCCAGGCATTTTCGATGGCGGTTTCAGTAAGGACCGTGGTCCAAGTGCTGCCGTTGGTTGAAACCTCCACATAGTAGTAGTCGAAAGTATAGTAGAGGTTGTTCCAGCGCCAGAAGCGCATTTGCGGACTGGTGAAACCAGCCAGGTCCACGGTATTGGTCAGGTAACTCCAGGCACCGGACATGGAGTAGGGAGCGTAGAGGATGGTTCCCCAAAGTCCGGTTCCGGAATAAGCCGCCGTGGGTGGCACTTCGCTGTCTGGATAACCGCCAACAACGTAGTTGGCCACATTGTAGGCATCGGTCCACTGCCAGTCTCCATATCCGCCGCTCACCCAGCCACCGTTGTCATCCTCGAAATCGAAGAAGAGGTAGTCGGGTTCTCCGGCAGGTTCCCAGAGCAGGCGCGCGTTGTCGCCTTCGTGGCTGGCCACCAGGTTGTAGGGCGTCCAGAGGTATTCGGTGAGGTTGATGGTGCCCAGGTCGACGTTGGTTTCGATGGCGTTGAAGGAACCGCTTGCTGACGCGTATCCCGCTTTGCTGACTTCCCAGGTGTAGGCGAGGATGTCCACGCTGCCTTTCACGTCGGCAATGCTGAACACGCCCCCCGCGCCTGTGGTGGTGCTGTAGTTGTGGTATCCGAAGAGCTCAACTGTGGCGCCAACAAGGCCGGCGGGATAGTCGTTCGAGGTTACCACACCGCTCACGGTGAGGCTGGGCAGGGCTTGCAGATAGAAGTCCTGCGTAACGGGGGTACCGGGCTCGAAGGAGATGCCTGTGGCCGTGCTGCTGTAGTAGTCGGTGGCGGAGCAGGTCAGATCCACGAAGGTGCTGTCCCAATAGGTGAATTCGTAATATCCGAATTCATCTGTGTAGGCAACGGCACGTTCGGTGAGGTTGACCATGGCGCCTTCGATCGGGGTGGTGGTGCCAGACTGGTACACATGGCCGGAGAGGATGGCCTGCGGATCGAAGGTCGCGTTCTGCACCACGAACAGGGTGTTGGGCACATATCCTACAGCCGTTCCCGTGGCGGAGGGAGCCAGCGGATCGTAGGTGACGCTGTCGCTGTAGAGATAGCGCGAGCGGTTGGTATGGTCCGGAGTGGTGGTGTAGTAGAATTTGTCGCTGGCGGAGTGATAGACCGTGTCCATGGGACGGTTGACCCTGGTGGCCAGGGTGCCGCCGGTGTAGGAGAACGGGGTATCCAGCGGGATCACGATGTAGTTCACTCCGGAGGGGAAGTCCACCGTGCCATCAAAGACCAGGGTGTAGTCCACGCCGGGCAGCCAGCCGCCGGTCAGGTCGGTCACCGTGGTGTGCGCCATCCAGATCTTTACCGCCTTTCCTGTAAGATCATTCAGGAAGGTGTTCTTGTACACGATGGCGGTGATGGTTCCGGATTGCAAGTGCATTTCATCGGTGAAATACAGCTCTTCAGTGACGCTGTTCTTGTAATACATGCTCAGCGGCAGGTAGTAGCCGGAGGTGGTGGTTTCGTCGTCGCCCACGGGGATCACCGTCATGGTGTTGTCCAGAACGTAGAGCTCGGTGGTGGGGGAATCGTCGTTGGTGGCGTTTTGGTCGCCGGTGAGCACCACTTTGCCATAGACCTCGTAAACTCCGCCGGTGGCGGGAGTCCAGGACAGGATGTGCTGGGCGCTGGCGCCAGGATCGAGCGGGGTTGTTACATCCAGGGTCGCCAGTTCGGTGCGGGCATCCACGCTCATCAGTTTCACGGTGTAGGCGCTTTGGGTGGCTGTGCCTTCGTTATAGACGTCAACCGTGAAGTCGTAAGCGGTGCCGGCTGTCATTATGCCGGGATTGGAGACCGCGGTGGCGGCCAGGTCGTTGGGCAGCAGTTCGAGCAGGCGCACGTCATCGATGTAGAGGCTTCTGTAAGTGCCGCCCAGGCCATGCATGAAGCAGATGTACTGGTCGGTGCCGGTGTAATCGGCATAGGACACTTCATACTCGGTTTTGGTGGAGGTCAGGCTGATGGAAGCGATCTGGTTGAAGGTCCCGGTGCCGTCGGGGACGTCCACCGTTCCCACCAGCAGCGGATATCCGGTGCTGCTGCTGCTGGCGTAGAATTTCAGCTTGATCTGGCTGAGGGAGCGGCCCAGGTCGATCATAGGCGTGATCAAGCGCAGGTCGGCAGCGGCGTCGGCGCTGTTGCTCATCTGGACGCTGTTGGGCGGGCTTTGCGCGTAGGTGGTGGAGCTGTAGGTGCGCACGTAAGCCGAGGTTGAGGTCGAGTTCACGTATCCGGTCCAGCCATAGGCCATGTCCGGAGCGGTGACGCTGTCGAAGTACTCTTCGTGCGGCAGGGCCACGATGGTGGGATCGGGCAGGGTGGTGAAGCGGAACACCTGCAAACCGGAAGTGGGATCGGGGTTGCCGTCATCGTTGTAAGGCAGCACCGCCCAGTACCAGGTGGTGTTGAATCCCAGATCGATGTCGGCCTGCGCGCTCAGATCCAGATTGCTGTTGGTGGTCTCATACAGGTACTCGCCGTAGTAGTCGTTGCCGGGATCGATCAGGCTGGTACCCACGAACACTTCGTAGTAGGTCGGGGCTCCGCCACCCACCGCGTTCTGCCAGTTCAGGATGCAGTTGGCAGGATCAACGGTTGTGGAATTGTCTTCCGGAGCCAGCAGGGTCACATGCTCGGGTGCCTGTCCGCCCAGGCGGATGCGCACGTTGTCCACGAAGAAGTCGTTGTCGGCATTGCTGACGGTCGATTCCCCGTAGAAGGCGACGTATTTGATGCCGGTGTAGGCATCCAGCGGGATCACATAATGGTCGCCGGTGTGGGAGACGCTGTTGTACACCTCGTAGATGCCGCCGGTGGTCAGGTCGTCATTGTCCCAGACCTTCACGGCGTTGGCGGTGGACCAGGATGTGCCGTCGCTGATCAGGACCACGAACTTGTCGTCCACGCCGGAAAGACCGGCAGGATCGTCCGGAGGCAAGGCATTGGTGTAATCCGTCAGGGCAATATCAAATTCCAACTGGTAGCCCGCCCCGGGCATCTGTATGGGCGGGGTCATCAGCCAGTATTTCCAAGTTGTTCCGTATATGTTCGTTTTGGCTGATTTGTTGGTAGGGTCGGTTACTATATTGGCGAAGTCATCCTGCAACCAGCCACTGGTGGTGGTTGTGAGCGTTACAGGCTCGGTGGTAAGCAGACCCGACCATCTGGTCCAGTTGGTGGGCGGGAAGGTGGTTCCGGTGGTGCCGAAATCCTCCAGCCAGGGCATGGTGTAGATGATGGGATCCGGCCTGGTGGTGAAGCTCTGCACCGTCGCGCCGGGTCCGGTGCCTGAGCCGTTGTAGGCTGCCACAGTCCAGTAGTAGGCGGTGTTGTAGTTCAGGGCCGTGGTGAGGGTATAGGGCGAGGTCACGTCGCTGGCGTAGAGTGTGCTGCCGTCGGTGGTATCCAGGTAGAGGTTGTAGCCGGTGGGGATGCCGCCCGTGGTGGGAGGATCCCATTCGAAGGTGGTGTATTCGTTCACATCGGTGGCCAGGTCCGCGGGCGCAGTCAATGTGGGCGCGCCGGGCGCTACCGCGGCAAGGTCCGGACCGAAGAGATGATCGACGTAAATGTATGACGCTGCGGTTTGTTGGGGAGAATGGAAGGCCAGGTAGTAATTGCCGGGGGTCAGTCCGCTCAGATCAATTGTGACCGGATACCAGATGCCAGTTGCGGCAAAGGTGATATCCGCGCCCACCTGGGTCCAAGTGGTCCTGTCGGTCGATTGCAGAACCTGAAGCACCTGGCTTGTGGCGGATGCCTTGGCATAGAAATCCAGGCTGCTGGTTGCGTCTACGGCCAGGATGGGTGTTGAAATTGTGTAGGCAGTGGATGTAGACGTGTAGGCATACATGCTGGCCGCGCCATAGAAGGGCGAGGTGGTGCTGCGTCCCCAGTAAGTCGTGCTGGTGGTGGTCCTCAGCCAGCCCAGGGGCGGGAACTCCGTGGCATCGAAGCTTTCGGCGATCTGATCCGCAGTGGGCGTCTTGAAGCTCCAGGTAGTCACGCCGGTGGCCGGCCCGTTGGCGTTGTAAGGCACCACTTTCCAGTAGTAGGTGGTCCCGGGGGCCAGGGTGGGCGTGTAGGAGGTTCCGGGCTGATCATTGCTGACCAGGGTGCTGCCGTCCACCGTGTCCAGATAGACGTCATAACCATCTGGCATGCCCCCGCCGTCACTCCAGGACAGCACTCCGTCCAGGAAGCAGTAGCCGGCGTTGGCGGGATAGACCAGCACGGCCGGGTTGGGGGGATCGGTTTGCGGGGTTACGAGGGCCAAATTGGATCTACTGGTGGAACGCGTCCCGGCTGTTGTTGGCCAGGTTGTATCAGCTTGCTTGTAAACCAATTTGTAGTCCGGGCTGGTGCTACTGTAGCGCCAGGTGGGATAGCCGGTCACATAATCGCCGTCCCAGTTTTTCCAGAAGATCTCGATGTTGCTGGTCCCATCCCAGTCGAAATTGGCCAGGTTGAAAGCGATGTAAAACCAGCCGCCGCCGTTGAAGGTGAGGTTGCCGGAAAAGACCTGGGTGAAAGCGGTGGAATCCGGCATGGCGGTTCCGGTCTCGTCGGCGGTGGTGTTGTAGGTGGTTAGGGTGGTGTGCCGGATGAACATGTGCAGGTCCAGCATTTCATAGTTGGACGGTGTGTTTCCGACGTAATATCCGACCCCGACCATGTTGTCGGTGCCGTCATAGCCCGCTGCTGTCATCTCCGCGGCGGTGACGATGGTCTTGGTCCAGCCAAAGTCATATAGTCCGCTGAATGGTCCATACGTGGCTGAGGAACTGGTGCCCAGGGTGCCGATGGGATAAACGTCGGCCCAGGCAAACGCCGCCAAGAGCAGGAGCAGGGTAAAGAGCAAGGGTTTTTTCATGTTAACTCCTTGGGTAGGTGTGAATGTCATCAGACGGGATCTAAGCGATAAATTGACTCCGCCTGCTTGGGTATTGAAGTTGAAAAGAAGGGGTAAGGACTTCCGGGGCGGGCGCGGGCACGGTTTTGATGTGATAATGTGCGACGTTATCCTCATGTAATGGGTGCCGGACGCGGGTTTGGGGATGGTCCTTGCTTGGGATTGATGTTATGTTGTTGTGGTTTTGAATGCTTCTTTCCTGATCGGGGATGCGGTTGCATCCTCCTTCCCCAGATCTCCTCGAATTCCTACGATCGAAATGCGTGAGTTCTTCCCGCATTCAATCTCCTTGGTCAGTTTTTGTCCGGTTTGGTTAAACTGCTTAAGGCCGTTCGTTGTGTGGCTTGAAATACGCGTCAAGCCGACCGGGGACGTGAACCAAGTTCGCCCCGGGGATGGCATTTCACCACCCGGCCATCATTTTTTTTAGCCCGCCGGGGGTGTCAAGCTTTTTTTCGCGGGGAGCGGCGGAAGCCAATCCAGGAGTAGCAGACATCCCCGTCATTCACCCCACGAACTCACTGCGCTCGTCCGCGAGGACCCCGAGCCAAGGCCCGGAGGGACTTTTGGAACTAAAAGACAAACCCCTGCGGGGTTTCGCAAACGGGGACGTTTGCGGCTCCAGTGGCATATACAGGAGTGGCAGACGTCCTCGTCTGCCAAGGCCCGGAGGGACTTTCTGACGCAGAGAACAAGCTTCTCCGAAGCTTCGCAAACGGGACGTTTGCAGCTCCAGGATGGAGAGCTTTCGAAACTCAAAGAACAAGCTCCTTCGAATCTTTGCAATCGAGGACGTTTGCGACTCCGATCTGGGTCAGTTGTAACTCCCGAAAAAACTACTTTACAGTTTTAGATACTTCCATCCCTTGGAAAAAACATCTTGGGAAAGCCTTATGGAAAAGATCGTGGAAAAACACCGGCGCTCATTACCTCATTTACAGCTGGAGGGACAGATCATTTCCCTCACCTGGCGGCTGGCCTTCACCCTGCCCCAAACCTTGCTGGACATGCAGGACGATTTGAAAGAGACCTTGGCCAAAATCGGCAAGCAGAAACATCTGGATGCTGCAGCCACATACTCAGAATATGTAAAAAAGCTACAGGACTACGATGCCTATTTGGGGAAATTCGAACTGGCGGGAATATCTTTGACTGAGGATGCAATCGCCTCCATGCTGGCCTCCGCGTTCCGGTTCTACGACAGCAGTTTGTATGAATTGCACAGTTATTGCCTGATGCCCAACCATGTTCATTTGCTAATCAGGCCACTACTGGACGGTCAGGGCGGGTTCCATCAGACCAGTGCGATCGTGCAACGCCTGAAGAGCTTCACTGCCAAACGGATAGACGCGCACTTGGGGAGGCGGGGAAAGGTTTGGCAGGCAGACTATTTTGACAGATTCATCCGGAATCCTGCTGATTATCTGAATGTTGTGAAATACATCCTGGATAATCCTTTGAAAGCCGGATTGGTTAAACGCCATGATGAGTGGAAGCACGCTTATTACCAGCCAGGCTTGATCTGAGACAAGTGAGGCTATTGGAGGTGCGTCAAACGGGGACGTTTACGGCTCCAGTGGCTGATCCAGGAGTGGCAGACGTCCCCGTCATTCACCCCACGAACTCACTGCGCTCGTCCGCGAGGACCCCGAGCCAAGGCCCGGAGGGACTTTCTGACACAGAGAACAAGCTTCTCCGAAGCTCCGCAAACGGGGACGTTTGCGGCTCCAGTAGCATATACAGGAGCGGCAGACGTCCCCGTCTGCCAAGGCCCGGAGGGACTTTTGGAACTAAAAGAAAAACCCCTGCGGGCTTTGGCAAACGGGGACGTCTGCCACTCCGATGTTTTGTGTGTTTTGTGCAGATGGGGACGTCTGCCACTCCGATATTTTATTCTTCACTCCGCGCGAACAAATGGAAAGGAGTGGAAAAAAATCCATGCTTCGGGAAATGATTCCTCCCCCCAGGAAGAAAAGTCCTTGACAATAAGTTCGGTACCGGCAGCCTTGACTTTTATAGCGTTGAATATTTTCTGCCTAGCTTGGATCTCTTTATTGGCCTGCCATGCAGGCCCGATCCACAGATTCCGGAAACCGCTACGGCTTCCCAGCAGGGGACAGCCGCAAACACAGGGAGCGTTGATGAAACTTGGCTACCGAGCATACCAGCTTCAAGCTTCCGGCAGCCCCAAACTGCCGCGAGGAAGAGCAGCATCAACTTTCCCCGGCTTTCCACCCTTTTATTTCAAAGCATCGTCCGAAAACAGTTTTCCCCCGTCCCCCGCTTTGCGCGACGCGTCCAAACGTAACATCGCACATTACAAGCGGCCTTCCGCGCGAATCCAGGCCACGGGAAAACAGCTTCACTTAGTAACTTCAAAAACAAATCCGGGGCCGCAATCCGGCCGGGAGAACAAACCTCCGGGCTGAAACCGGCCCCGCAGACCTATCCCCAGAAATTCTTCAACCCAACAATGCCTCTTCAAGGAGAGATGATTTATGAAGAAATTACTAATTCTGCTAATGGCCCTGTCCCTGGCGGGACTGGCTTTTGCTGACGTAATAATCGGATCAGGGACAAGTACCGGAAGGTATCCCCTGAACGATTATTTCGTGTATTCCAGGTCGCAATGCATATATTTGAGCTCGGAAATAAGTGCCAACCCTGGCACAATAACCGCTTTGCAATGGTATCGGAATGATACCGGCGCGGATCCAAACGCCATAGGCACCACCGAAATCTGGCTTACGGAAACACCCTTGACCACATTGTCCACCTGGCAGACTGAGGGAACCCTGGTTGCCACCATTTCCAACATAGACCTGGGTTCCGGCGGTGGCTGGTATAACGTGGATATTGCTGATTTCGATTATTCCGGTGGGAACCTTATGGTTTCCGTTCGCACCCAGAACGCGCCATATACCTCTCCTCATTCCTACTGGCGCTATACCAGCACCTCAACCTACTTAAGTCTGCTTGGCAATAGTGACGGTACAAACCCTCCAGATGTATACACGAGTTATTCCCGACCGAATATAACATTCGTGGGCATCGACGTTGCGGTGTGGGACGAACCCACCAACCATGTGACGGATTTTGCCGCAGGGACTCTGGCCTATACCTCTATCCAGTTGAACTGGACCGGTTCCACCGGCGCGCAGCTGCCCGGCAATTATCTGATCCAAGCGATCAAGAGTCCCGGAACCTATGCCGCGGTGGCAGATGGAACTCCGGTGGCCAACGACGCGGTTTGGACAGACAACAACGCCGCGATCAACGTGGCCCATGTAGTGGGTGCCAACACCTACACTTTCACGGGGCTGACTGCCAACACGGCCTATGAATTCAAGATCTGGCCCTACACAAATTCGTTGGCCGCAATTGATTTCAAAACCGACGGGACCATCCCGACGGTGAACGCCTCCACTCTAGACCCCACCCAGGCTCTGGATTACAGCCAGGACTTCAACAGCGGCACTTCGCTGCCTGCCATCAACTGGACCGGAGACATGTCTATTAGCTCCACACACGGCAATGCCGGCACCAACGGCCTGTATAAGAACCTCTACAGCTACACTACCACTACCAACGCTGTAACCCCTCCCATCGGGCCGATGACCGACGACTGCCAGATCCTGTTCGATTACCGGATCGTGAATTACTCTGGCTATCCCTCCACCGGAACCACCCTGGGGGCCAGCGACAAGATCGAGGTGCAGGTTTCCACCGACAACGGAGCCAACTTCACCACCATCTATACGATCGACAGTACCAACCATGTTACCAGCAACGCCTTTGCCACGCTCAACCTTCCCGTTACGGCTTATGACGGGGACATCATCCTGGTGAAGTTCCTGAGCACCTGGGGTGCCGGGGATTATTACGTGGATATCGACAACGTGATCGTGCGCGAAACCCCCCTGGCCGGGATTCTGACCGTCTCTCCGAACCCGGTGGAATGTGGAAACGGCTATGTCGGATTCGATAAGAACGTGCAGGTGTCACTCACCAACACCGGAGTGGCGGCGTTCATCGTAAGCACCATCGCCCTGGAAGATTACACCAACTTCGATCTGGCCGACCTCCCCACCCTGCCCGTAACCATCAATCCCGGCGATCCCGCCGTTACCTTCACCGTGGTGTTCAATCCCACCGTGGCTGGCGCCCTGACCACCAACCTGCTGATCAACGACACCCGTCTGAACTCCAGCATCGTGGTTAACGGCACCGGCGTGGATCCTCTGGTTGGCGAGATCTGCGAGAACCCCTATCTGGCCACCCTGCCGCTGGTTGACTATGCCGGCACCACTGCCGGATACGCCAACGACTACACTTCGGCGATGTTCACCGGGTTGGGCAGCACCTCCTATGTAGGAGGTAAAGACTGGGTCGCCAAGATCACAGTGCCAGCGGATGGCTGGCTGGATGTCAGCCTGGCTGACCAGACCGGATACAGCTCACAGTGGATGGGAGTGTTTTTGGTCAACACCATTCCCAGCCTGGCTTCACCTGCCGCCGTGCTGGCCCAGGCAACTGGCTCCAGTGGTCCTCAAACCATCACTGACGCGGTGGTAGCAGCCGGAGATTACTATGTGATCGTGGACAACTGGCCCAGCCCCGCGGACATCTACTTCGTGCTGAACGTCTCCTTCGAAGCTGTCACCAGCGCGCCCAACCCCGCCAATTTGGTGAGCCCGCTTGACGACGCCATCAACGTACCCCTCACCCAGACCCTGAACTGGAGCAGCGGCGGCGGCTACGTGGAAGGCTACCGGCTTTCCTTCGGTACCGTCGATCCCTATGCCGTGATCGTCAACGACGTGGACCTGGACATGCTAACCACCTACGATCCGACCCTGGCCTACGGCACCGAATACTGGTGGACCGTTACCCCTTACAACTACCTTGGCGACGCCACTCCCATCACCGAGTGGTCTTTCACCACCATGGCAGATCCCACCGTCATCATTCCTCCGGACTATCTGACGAACTTCGAGACCTGGCCTGCCACCAACTGGTCGCAGATGAACTACCTCTATGGCGGCACTCCCGCCATGGGCGGTAGCTGGTTGCAGGACGACTGGTTGAATGTAACCAGCCCCGTGGACAAAGCGGCCAAGATCAACATCTACTCTACCCACAATTCCTGGCTGGTCACTCCTCCCATCCAGGTTCCCGGTGGCGATTACGTGCTGGAATTCGACCTGGCCCTGATGGTTTGGAGCAGCCTGTCTACCCCGGTGACAGCTGGCAACCAGGCCGACGACCGCCTGCTGCTGGTGATGAGCGACAACGCGGACATGAGCAGCCCCACCACCCTGATGGAGTGGAACAACACCGGCTCATCCAACGTGTTCGACAACATCTCACCCACCGGTGAGACGATCAGCTATCCCCTGGCCGGGATCACCGGCACCAAGCACTTCGCCTGGTACGCTGAATCGATCACTGACACCGCCGGTGACAATGACCTGATGGTCAACAACGTGATGATCCGCATTCCGCCCACCGCTCCCGAAGCGCCGCTCCTGGTTTATCCCGGTACTGACGCTACGGACCTGCCCAAGACCGGTTTCGACCTGTCCTGGCAGAACAATCCGCTGGGGTTGGAACCGGATTACTTCGTTGTCTATATGTGGACCGATGCTCAGGGCGAATTTGGCGGCCCCTTCTGGGAAACCGCCGACGCCAGCGTGACCACCCTGAACCCGACTGTGGTGATCCCGGAAGGTGAAACTGAACCCCTCACCTTCGCTTATGACGAGCGCTGGAACTGGACCGTGTCCGCTGTGGTCGGCACCACTGAAGTGATTGCCGATTCCCGCTGGTTCGTGATCCAAAGCGATCCCACGAACTACGATTACCCCTACGAAGAGCCCTTCGACGAAATTGCGCTTGGCGCACTTCCGGAAGATTGGACCCTCATCGATTATTCCGGCGGCTGGCAGGCAGCTGAAAACATCGGCCCCTATTCCCTGCCCTATGCCGCGACCATCTATTACAATTCCACCCTGGCCAAGGACGACTGGATGATCACGCTGCCGATGTACATGGAAGAAAGTACTCTGTACAACGTCTCCTTCATGCTCAAGGCCCCGGGCTGGGATGGCACTCCGGAAGCGCTTGCCCTCCACGTGGGCGATGCACCGACCGTGGCCGCCATGACCGCCGGCACCACCCTATATGACAACAACGCGCTGGAAGTGGCCGACTGGATCAACGTGACCGTGCCGTTCACCCCGGCTGCGGACGGAGTTTATTACTTCGGCTGGCATGCCTATTCAGTGGCGAATGTGGATTACATCGCCGTGGACGACGTCATGATCTTCATTCCCGAAGATGTTGACCTGGCTGCCACCGGCATCTCCGGTGACGGCGGCGGTTTCGTGGGTTCACCTGTGTCCACCACTGTAACCGTCAGCAACCTTGGCACTACCGGCCAATCGAGCTACACGGTGTATGTGAAAGACGCGGCTGACGACTCCATCCTGGACCAGTTCGAAGAAACAGTTGAACTGGGCTCCCTGGACTCCAGAGACCATGTGCTCAGCTGGACCCCCACGGTTGACGGCACCATCAGCATCTACGGCGAAGTTGTCGTGACTGGCGATGCCAACCTGGCCAACAACACCACCGGCACCATGGACGTGGTGGTATTCACCGCCACCACCGTGCTGGCCTATGTGGGCGATCCTGCCACTACCTGGGTATCCTCGGCATATCCGTTCGATATGTACTATGAGGATTTCGTGGCCGAAACCATCTATCTGTCCAGCGAAATGATGATGACCAGCGGTACAATCAATGCCCTTGCTTACTACAACTACTTCGACGCTGCCCACACCAGACCCGTGCAGATCTGGATGAAGAACACCGATGCCAACGATCTGGCGGCCAGCTGGCTGGATTGGACTGGCTATGTGCCTGTGTTTGACGGCGATTTAGTCGGCCCCGCGGGTTTCAACGAGATCATCATCCCGATCACTCCGTTCACCTATACCGGTGGCAACCTGGCGATCCGCACCAGCCGCACCTGGCAGGGCGAATGGACCAGCGGAAAACAATGGCTCATCACTGATAACCTGAACTATACCAATAGGACCAGATTCTACCGTGAAGACTCTGAATTCGTAGATCATACTGCGCCCGTGGGTGGCACTACCTCCAATTATGTGCCCAACATTCTGTTCATACTGGATCCCGCCACGCCGATCACCTCGATCGCCGCTCCGGAGATAACCATCAGCAATGTTGGCAGCGACGTGAGTGTTGACTGGGATCTGGTTCCCTACGCCTATTCCTATGAAGTGTATACCTCCGACGATCCTTATGTGTTTGGCACCGTTCCGGGATACACGGTGTACACCAACAACCTGACCGTAACCCCCGGTGTGGATGACGTGAGGGAGTTCTTCAAAGTAACCTCCGCGACCTATCGGACTGATTATCGCGGCAGCGTTGCCAACCGGCCTGTTCTGGCTGCCAAAGAAGGAAAACTGAGATCCGCGGACGCCCCCGCTGTTCCCAAGGTTCGGGCTAGACTAAGCAAATAAACCGTAACCGCCGCGGAACCATCCGCAGCATAAATATCAAACCCCCGCAACACCGCGGGGGTTTTTTGTGCCCGGGAATTTGGTTCACGCAGTTGACGCAGAAAAAAGCTCGGATTTTCGCCGGTGGGACCCGGAAGGTTAACGTCCCCGTTCAACCCTCGCTACTGGAGCCGCAGGCGAAGCTTCGCAGAAGCTTGTTTGGGGGGTAAATGAAAGGCCCTCCGGGCCTTGGCAGACGAGGACGTCTGCCGCTCCTGGTTCATGCTTGTTTGGGTGGTAAATGAAAGGCCCTGCGGGCTTTGGCAGACGGGGACGTCTGCCGCTCCGATAATAAATGCAGCCAGGGACGTCTGGCAGTTAACCCCGGCTCCCGGCCCCCGGACGCGCCCCCCGCCCAATGCCCGCATTTGGTGCGGGGATCATCCGGGGGGCTGGCGAGGAGGTTTGACGCGGACGATAAGGACGGGACCCGGAAGGTTAACGTCCCCGTTAACCTGGCTCCGCAGGAGCCATCTCTGGCCATAACGAATACTGAGTCTGAGACGGATGTTAGCACAAAGCCCTGCGGGCTTTTGGTCGACGGGGACGTCGACCTTCCGGAATACATGTCGTCCATCTCATCAGTGGCGACATATCGAGATGTGATCTGGAAGGTTAACGTCCCCGTTAACCTGGCTCCGCAGGAGCCATCTCTGGCTGTAACGCAGACTGGGGCTAGGTTCGGATTCGGAGTCCGCAAAGCCCTGCGGGCTTTTGGTCGACGGGGACGTCGACCTTCCGGAATACATGTCGTCCATCTCATCAGTGGCGATATATCGAGATGTGATCTGGAAGGTTAACGTCCCCGTTAACCTGGCACTGCAGGAGCCATCTCTGGCCATAACGAATACTGGGTCTGAGACGGATGTTAGCACAAAGCCCTGCGGGCTTTTGGTCGACGGGGACGTTGACCTTCCGGGATGGGAAGTCGGCCTGCCGAATATTTTTTCCCTTTACAAATTTTGCCAAAAAATAATCCTGCATCCTGTGTTTGGGAGGAACATCATGGAAAAGATCGTGGAGAAACACCGGAGTCATCTGCCGCACTTTCAGCTGGAGAGGCAGATCATATCCCTGACCTGGCGGCTGGCTTTTACCCTGCCAAAAAACCTTCTGAAATTGCAGACAGATCTGGAAGAAGAACTGGCGGAAATACGCAGGGAAAACACATCAGATCTATCAGTCAAGTATGCAGGATACATCCAAAAACTGGAAGAGTTGGATACATTTTTGGGCAAGCTTGAGTTAGATGATCTGTCCTTATGCGCTGATGAAAATCCTCAAACGTTGATCTCCGCCATCAATTTCTACGCAGGCAACTTCTACGAACTACACAGTTACTGCATCATGCCCAACCATCTGCATCTCCTGATCAGGCCCCTGCCGGGACAAGGTGTTGACTTTCATAAAGTTAGCGCGATGGTTCAGCGTTTGAAATGCTATACTGCCAAAATGATCAACCAGCGATATGAAAGGCTGGGAAAGATCTGGCACCGGGACTATTTTGACAGATTTATCAGAAATCCTGATGATTACCGCAATGTGGTGAGCTATATCCTGGCAAACCCGGTTAAGGCTGGCCTGATGAAAAAAGCGGAGGCATGGAAATACTCATACTTTTGCCCCGGTCTGATCTGAGGGTGGCATGGATGTCCGCAAAGCCCTGCGGGCTTTTGGTCGACGGGGACGTCGACCTTCCGGAATCTATGCCTACCATCTCATCAATGGCGATATATCGAGATGTGATCTGGAAGGTTAACGTCCCCGTTAACCTGGCTCCGCAGGAGCCATCAGAATACTTATCATAACCCACAAGGCTTAGGCTTTAGTGCAAATCAGCAAAGCCCTGCGGGCTTTTGGTCGACGGGGTCGTCGACCTTCCAGAATACATGTCGTCCATCTCATCAGTGGCGACATATCGAGATGTGATCTGGAAGGTTAACGTCCCCGTTAACCTGGCTCCGCAGGAGCCATCTCTGGCCATAACGAATACTGAGTCTGAGACGGATGTTAGCAAAGCCCCGCGGGCTTTTGGTCGACGGGGACGTCGACCTTCCGGTTCTATCCGCAAAGCTTTTGTTAATGCGTAAATCAGGTCTATCCGTAAATCAGTTCAATCCGTAAATCCGTATGAGAATGGTAATGCCCGGCTTCAAGCCAGGTGCCGCGAGATAAATCCCGGGCACCCAACAAGCTGAAGCTTATGTTACAATGGCTTTGTTCCTTGTTTTTTTATCTGTGTATATCCGTGTACTTTGTGCACAAAGACTGGATTCCGGGTCTGCGGCGCAAAAGCACCTTAGCCCGGAATGACGTACACTCGGTTCTCTATCCCTCTGCTTTTATAATTCGTGTAAATCCGTGTAATTCGTGGACAAGCAGATCAGGCAATATCGCGGGTAATGCAGGCTCCGATGCCGTTCAGTTTTTCCTCGATGCGGTCGTAGCCGCGGTCGATGTGGTAGATGCGGGAAACGGTGGTGCTGCCTTCGGCGACCATGCCGGCCAGGACGAGGGCCGCGGAGGCGCGCAGGTCGGTGGCCATCACTTCCGCGCCGCTGAGTTTGGCCACACCTTTCACGTGGGCCACGTTGCGTTCCATGCGGATGTCGGCCTGGAGGCGGTTGAGTTCGGCCACGTGCATGAAGCGGTCTGGGAAGATGGTGTCCTCGATGAAGCAAGCGCCGTCGGCCAAGGCCATCAGCACGGTGAACTGGGCCTGGAGGTCGGTTGGGAAGCCGGGATGGGGCAGGGTGAGGATGTCCACCGGTTTGATCACCCGGGGCGGGACCACGGTGATGCTGGAGGCCTGAACGTCCAATTCGCAGCCCGCGGCGCGCAGTTTTTCCAGCAGGATGCCCAGATGCTCCGGTTGGCAGTTGGCCACGGTGACCGGCTGGGTGCTGAGGGCGCCGGCGATGAGAAAGGTGCCGGCCTCGATGCGGTCGGAGATCATCGGCATTTCCACCGGGAAGAGGTCGTCCACGCCCTCGATGGTGAGGGTGGTGGAGCCCAGGCCGGAGATCTTCGCGCCCATTTTGTTGAGCAACTCGATGGTGGAATCCACCTCCGGTTCCATGGCGGCATTGAACATGCGGGTGGTGCCGGTGGCGAAAACCGCGGCCATGAGGGCGTTGATGGTGGCGCCCACGGAGGATTTGGCGAAATGGATGTCAGCGCCGGTGAGTCTGTCCGCCTTGGCGTGAATGTAGCCGTGTTCGATCTCGATCTTTGCGCCGAGGGCCTCCATCGCCTGCAGATGCAGGTCCACGGGCCGGGTGCCGATGGCGCAGCCGCCAGGGAACGAGACCCGGGCTTCGCCGAGCCGGGCCAGCAGCGGCCCCAGCACATAGATGGAGGCGCGCATCTTGCTCACCAGTTCGTAGGGCGCTTCGTTGTAAACCACGTCGCGCGAATCGATCGACATCATGCCGTTTTCGTAGACCACGCGGGCACCCAAAACCCGCAGCAGATGGGCCATCGTTTTGAGGTCGATGAGGCTGGGCACGTTGCGCAGCAAGGATTTACCGGGCGCGAGGAGACAAGCCGCCATCACGGGCAGGATGGCGTTTTTGGCCCCGCTCACCTCGATGGTGCCGCTGAGTTCGCGAGTGCCTTCAATAATGAATCTGTCCATTGTTGTTCCTTTTTAACACAGAGACGGGGAGATAAAGAGTTTTCAACGCAGAGAAAAGCAGAGTATACGCCGAGTACAAGCAGAGGTCGTGATAAGGGTGTAAAACCAGCCGAGGCTTTTCAACCTGAGGAATCAGCCGCAATGTTATTCCGGAACACAGCGCCCCTGGCGCGAAGAGACGGAATCCAGCCCTGGCGGGAATAGCCATCCCGTCCAGTCCGAGGCCGCAAATTGAATTACGGGCAGCCAACAAGCTAAAGCTTAGGGAACTTACCATCTCTGCTTTTCTCTGCATCACTCTGCTTTTCTCTGTGGTAACTGTTTCTCTGTTTTATCTAAAGCCCAGATAGCGGTTCCGACCGGCAAGGTCGTCCTGGGCCAGGAAACAAGTAAAGCCAGCCTGCGTGCCCAGGGCGGTGATCGCCTCCCTTTGGGCAAAGCCGTGTTCGAAGAGGGACAGGCCATTGTCTGCCAGATGGTTATGAAGCCGGGCAAACAGGCGGCGGTAGATCTGCAGGCCGTTCTCTTCCGCCAGCAGGGCTTGCCGCGGCTCGAAATCCCGCACTTTGGTCTCAAGTTCACCATAATCAGCCGCGCTGATATAGGGCGGATTACTGATCACCAGGTCGAAAGGCCCGGCGCCGGCGGGATAGAGGTCCGCTGCCAAAAAACCGATCAGGCAACCGTGCCGGGAGGCGTTGGCCCGGGCCAGGTCCAGCGCGGCGGCGGAGATATCCGTGGCCGTGAGCGCCAGGTCCGGCCGTTCATGTTTCAGGGCGATGGCGATGGCGCCGCTGCCGGTGCCGATCTCCAGCACCCGGGCAGCAGGCTCAAGCAGTTGCAGGGCAAGTTCCACCAGGCCTTCGGTTTCCGGGCGGGGGATCAGCACGCGGTGATCCACCAGAAGTTCCAGCCCGTAAAACCAGGCCTTGCCCAAAATGTACTGCGGCGGTTCTCCCTGGGCCAGCCGGAGGAGGCCGGCGCGGATGAGGGCTTGCCTGGCCGGGTCCAGTTCCCTGTTCAGTTGCAGCGTGAGGGCGGGTACGGAGCAATCCAGCCAACCGGCCAGCAGCCAGGCCAGATCGGCGGAAGGCTCCAGTTTGGGTTCCGCGCCTGCCAGCAGAGAGGCCAGGGTCATGCCTGCGCGTTCGGCCGGGGCTGAAGCTTGCGCAGCACCTTCACCCTGCGGCCGCCGTCTTCGAAATCAAGCTGGTCGGAAAGAAAATACAGCATGGCCAGGCCGCGTCCGTGAGCTTCCAGGCTCAGATTGTCGTCCGCCTGCAGCCGTTTCAGCCAGGCCTCGAAATCAAATCCCCGACCGTCGTCCTCCACGCTGATCACGATGGCTTCGCTGGCCTTTTCCAGCCACATGGAGAAGCGCATGCGGCGCCCGGCTATGCCTGGCTGGAGCAGTTTGCGCCTGATGATCTCACCCAGGTCTTCCTGCTCGCTCAGCCGCTCCGCGTCGGTGAGTTCCAAAATTCCGTGGATAAAGGCGTTTTGCAGCATTTCGTCGGCGCAGGTGAGCAGATCGCTGAGAGTGTCGTGAGGGAGGTCCAGGTTGTTTTGCAGGATGGGGCTGAGGATCTTGGTGACTCCCGCGCCGGAGAACTTGAGGGGGTCGATCACGCAGGAAAACTCCGCCCGGTCAAAGCTGTTCAGCAGTTTGTCCTTGCTGCGCCGGTTCATGAGGCGGGCGGTGATGGCCTCGATGGACTTGAGCAGGTGCGGGGTCTCGATCGGTTTGCTGATGAAGTCCGCGGCGCCCAGGCGAATGGCGCGGACAAAGTATTCCTGCTCCAGAAAGCCCGTCATCAGGATCACTTCCTGGTCGCGGCCGTCCTGGCGGATCTTCTCCAGAAAATCGAGGCCGTTCATGCCGGGCATTTCGATATCGCAAACCACTATGTCGTAGAGATTTCTGCGCAGCTTGCGCAGGGCGTCGCTGCCGCAGGTGGCAGTATCCACCCGGTAGTCGTGGATGGCCAGCAGCGCGCCGAGGGTCGCCGCGAGCTCGGGACTGTCGTCAACGATCAGGATGCTGTGGGCTTGAGGGGTCATTCCAGATTGACGAGGAAAAGTTGGTTGAGCTTGAGCATGTTGAAAAGCTCGTAGATGGAGTCCGAACTGCGCACCACTTCGATCTCTCCGCCTTTGCCGATGAAGTCCTTGTAAAAGAGCAGCAATTTGCCGATGCCGGTGCTGCTGATGTTTTTGCACTCGAACAGGTCGATATCCAGAAAGCGCGCGTCCGATTGCAGCACTTCGTCCAGCTTTTGCTGCAGGACGGAGGCGTTGTCGCTGTTCAGAAAGCCGTCGACGACCATCAGCGCCCTGTCGCCGGTGAAGCTGAGATCAATGTTCATAACCATCCCCTTTGATGCTTCGTTTGTGTGGCCAAGTTTACGCTCCGCTCCCCGCCTGTCAAGCAGATTATCAGCCATAGCCCCGGATGCGCTTCAGCACGGCGCTTTGCACCTGGGCGGGGCTGATCTCGTATTTGCGGAATTCCAGGCTGTAAACCGCGCGGCCCTGGCTGACCGAGCGGATCCGGGTGGAATAGCCAAAGAGCTCGGAGAGCGGGACCTCGGCCACGATCTCCTGCTGAAATTCGTTGTGCCGGCGCAGCACGCTGACGTGTCCGCGCTTGGAATTGATGTCGGCGATGATGTCGCCCACAAAGTCGTCCGGAGATATAACCGAAAGCAGCATAATGGGTTCCATGATCACAGGAGCGGCCCCGCGCAGGCCTTTGCCGATGGCCATCGAAGTGGCGATGCGGAAGGCCAGTTCGTTGGAATCCACGGGGTTGAAATCACCGTCGAGCAGTTCGATCTTCACCCGCTCCAGGTTTCCGCTGATCAGGGGCCCGTCGTTGAGGGCGTTGAGCGCGGCCTCTTCGATCGGTTTGTGGAATTCGCCGGGGATCCTGTCGGTGCCAACGCTGCTGCAGAAAAGGTTTTTCTCCCCTTCCGGAAGCTCTTCCAAAGTAAGGGGCGTGAGGCGGAATTTCACCCGCGCGTAATTGCCTTTGCCGTTCATGTCGCGGATGAAGGTCTCCTCGCAGTCCACGGCCCGAGTGATGGTTTCCTTGTAAGAAACCTGCGGGTTGCCCACGTTGGCGGAAACGTTGAATTCGCGGCGCAGGCGGTCCACGATGATCTCCAGATGCAGCTCGCCCATGCCGGAGATGAGGGTTTGGCCGGTATCCTTGTCCACGCTCACGCGGAAGGTGGGATCCTCTTCCTCGAGGCGGGCCAGGGCGTCGCTCAGGTTTTCCTGATCGGCCTTGGTGCGGGGCTCGATGGCGATGGAGATCACGCTGTCCGGAAAATGCATGCGGTTGAGCACCACGTCCAGCCCGCCGTCGGTGATGGTGTCGCCGGTGGCCAGAAAGCGGCAGCCGACAAAAGCGCCGATATCGCCGGCGTGGAGCTCGTTCAGATCGTGCTTGCGGTTGCTCATCATCTGCAGGATGCGGGACACCCGCTCGCGCTTGCCGTTGCTCTGATTGTAAAAGGAAGCCCCTTTTTTCAGGGTGCCGGAATAGACCCGCACATAGACCAGTTTGCCCACATATTTATCCGTTTGCACCTTGAAAGCCATACCCACAAAGGGCGCGCGGGGATCCGGCTCGAGGCAGACGGGGGCTTGGGTTTGGGGATCGAAACCTTCGCAGGGCGGCACTTCCAGCGGCGAGGGCAAAAAATCGCGGATGCCGTCCAGCAGCAGTTGCACGCCCTTGTTCTTCAGCGAAGAGCCGCAGAGCACCGGGATGAAATTGCCGCCGATGGTGGCGGCGCGGATGGCACGGCGGATCAGCTCATCCGGAATCTCCAGACCCTCCAGGTAGGCGTGCAGCAACTCGTCATCAAATTCCGCCACGCTTTCCAGCAGGGCGTTGCGCTGCTCGGCGGCGTCATCCAGCAGCTCGGCGGGAATCTCCTTCAAATGCACTTCGCTGCCCTTGGTGAGGGGATCGAAGAGCCAGGCCTTCATCGTGATGAGGTCGATCACGCCGTCGAAGCTGTCTTCCCGGCCGATGGGGATGTTCACCGCGCGGGCCAGCGGGGTCAGGCGCTCGTGGATCATGCTGATCACCCTGTCGTAATCGGCGCCGGGGCGGTCCATCTTGTTCACGTAGGCCAGGCGCGGAATCTTGTATCGGTCGGCCTGGTGCCAGACCGTCTCGGATTGAGGTTCGACTCCGGCCACGGCGCAAAAAACGCCGATCGCGCCATCGAGGATGCGCAGGCTGCGTTCCACTTCGGCGGTGAAGTCCACGTGGCCCGGGGTGTCGATGATGTTGATCTGGGTGTCTTTCCAGACGCAGGTCACCGTAGCTGAGGTGATGGTGATCCCGCGTTCACGCTCCTGTTCCATCCAGTCGGTGAAAGCGTTGCCGTCGTGCACCTCGCCCATTCTGTGCAAAAAGCCCGTGTAAAACAGGATCCGCTCTGTGGTCGTGGTCTTCCCGGCATCGATGTGGGCCATGATGCCGATGTTCCGTATCTTGCGTAGCGGACTGTCGGAGTCGCTGTTCATGCTAATATCCCTAAACTCACCTTTTGTTGTTTTTTCATGGAAATTCCATAAAATGGGAGGCGGAATCTTTGTCCACCAAAAAATTCCCGCCGGGGATGTATAAGGCTCCATTCCCACAAAGTATCCTGTCCACAAATTACTAATCTTTGCACGAATCAAGGCTCATGTTCAAATCGAGTGGATGAAGGTGGCGTTCCCGCGGCGCTGGCGTCGGGCGAGGAGCGAGCATCGACGGCAGCCACATCACCCTCCACGCCCCGGTGTGTCATTCCGGGAAAGCGTGCGCCAGAACGCAGGGGCCCGGAATCCAGGCCTCGCGGGAATAGCCCCCAGAGGATGCCGACACAGACGCGATCTGTATCGGCCCCGCCTTGGATGTGACGTTGTTTTGGGTTGACGGGCTGGATTCCGGGGCCCCGGGGGTTGAAACCCCCACCCCGGAATGACAATGCACGGCTGGGTGGTGGTTATTGATCCGGTGATCCATCGCAACCCACGAAATTGTTGCACTTGTCCAGAGGACCGCTCATCTGCACAGCAAAGTCAAACTTGTTGCGCTCGTCTGGAGCACCGGTTACTTGCTCAGCAGCATTTTCCGGGTGGCGCGGTATCCTCCGGCCTGGGCGCAGCAGAAATAGACGCCGCTGGCCGCGGCTTCTCCATTCCCGGTCCTGCCATCCCATACGATAACATGTTGCCCTGCGGGCAGCTCGGCCCCCCTCAGCAGGGCTCGCACCAACTGCCCTTTGAGGTTGTAGATCCGCAGATCAACGCTTTGCGGCATCTCCAGGCTGAAGGCGATGGTGGTGGAGGGATTGAAGGGGTTGGGATGGTTTCCCTTCATAACCAGCGGAGCGGCGGGGTTCAGGGCGGGATCGGAGGCGGCAACGGAAGCGCTGGCGATGCGCGTGGCCCAAACTCCCGTGTAGGCGATCTCGCTGTTCTCGATGCCGGCGCGGTCGTCGCTCCAGGCCACCAGGGCCCGGTTGCCCAAAACATCCAGGTGTACGTCCCTCTGTTGGTAACGGGCCTGGCAGAGCAGGTCCGGAGCGGTTCCCGAAGCTTCGCCCGAGGAGGAGACGCGGCGGATGTAAAGATCGCGGTTTTCCAACAATTGCCCGTCGTCGTCGGAATAGACGCAGGCGAAGGATCCGTCGGCAAAATCAGCCAATGCGGCATCATAGCAGTTGTTCAGCCCGGAGGCCAGCAGCACGCCGCTGTCACCCCAGAGCAGGTCTCCGTCCGGGGAAAGCTTTTGGGCCCTCAGGGTGTTGCCGCCGTCGCCGTAGCCCCGCAGCAGGCAGACAACGCCGTCGCCGAAGACCGCGTCGTAAACAAAGTTGGCAATTTCCGAAACAAAGGGCCTGCCACCGTCGCCCCAGAGCCTTGCCCCGGCAGCGCTTAGTTTTTGCACCCTGAGCTCAGAGGCATAGCCGTTGTAGCGGCTGACAAAGGCAACGAGGTCGTTGCCCTGAAGTCCGCTCTGCTGAAAGGAGGAAACTTCGGAGAGGCTCCCCATCAGCAGGTTTTCCCCGCCGGGGTACCAACCCAGGGCGGGATCGCCGTTCTGATCCACCAGCAGAGCCCTGGCGCGCATTTGCTCAAGATATATGTCGGCATTTGTCCACAGGAAATACCGGCCCCGCACCGCCAGTTGGCTGGCATGGGAGTCTTGCCCCAGGGTGCTGATCACGCGGCCGTTTTCGCCCCACTGGGGTTGGCCCTCCAGATAGCGCTGGCCCTTGATCTGGAAACTGCCTGCTTCTCCGCCCTGCCAGATCAGGTAAATCTCCCCTTCAAAGCAGCCCAGGGACATGGAAGTGCCGGAGCTTTGGCCTGTCTGCACCTCGATCCCGGGGCCGGGAAAGAGGGTGTTGCCGGTGGAATCGATCCGTTGCAGGTAACAGGTGAACGGGACGCTGTCTGAGCTGGCGCAGTAAAGCAGGGCAACGCTGCTTTCATTCAATTTGGCAGCGCTGATCAGCCGCGTGGCGCGGGTCTCATCCGCCCAGAGGGGTCGTCCGCCCGGCTCCAGCAGCGCGTCCAAGGCATCGTTGCTGAGTTGGTAATAAAGCTGGGGGTTACCTTCGCGGTTGTCCTCCCAGAGGGTGAGATATTTGTTTCCGATTGCGATCGCGTCCTGCAGGAAGCCCATGCCTGCCAGCCCCTGGGCGAGGGGTTCCGCCTCCGGGGGCACAAACGAGCTGCCGCTGCTGGTGAAAATCTGCCTGCGCAAGCTTTTGACCCCTTCCAGGGAGGGGTTCCAGACAAACATCCCCCGGTCCGGCCAGGCTATGGCGCAGGTTCTGCCATGATCCTGGGACAGGACCTTTCCGGCCGTTCCCCAGAGCGGAATTCCTGCCGCGCTTACGGCCTGGGCCTTCACTTCCCGCTCCAGGAAGTTGACGTTGCCGCCATACCAGGCCAGCCAGGCAGTGGCATCGGCCCCCACAGCCAGGGAAAGGTTTCCGCCGCTGGGGCTGGGAGCACTGAATTCCACGCCCGGAGAAGGCCATTGGGGCACCAGATCAGCGGAAAACCTCTGCATTTGCCAGCTCAGCGCGCCATCCAAGCCGCTGCGCCAGGCCGCGCCCAACCCGCCGTCGGGATAGAGGGCCAAAGCCACTTCGGACACGCAGGAAGCCGCAGCAAGCTGATGCTGGACTGTTTGCGGCAGCAGCAGGTTGCCGGTGATGTCCATCTTGTTCAGCAGGATATAGGGATCAGGGGCGTGAACCACGGTGTACAGGATGAATTCGCCGTTAGGGCCGGACAGCACTTGATAAACGTTGCCGGGAAAAGCGCCGGGAGGCAGCAGGGGATCGTTGCCCATCACTTCTCCGGCGGGCGAGATCCGCATCAGGCGGTTAAAGGGGAAAACGGAACAATTGACGATCAGGCCTCCCCCACCGTCGCCACAGGCCTGCTCGAGCAGGATGTTGTCTCCAAGAAGAAGCCCGCCGTCCGGCCACAACTGGTTGCCGGAAGCATCCAGATGCTGGCCCCGGACGCAGTCCTCGCCGATATCCTGGAAGACCACAAAGGCGCTGCCGGTGGCGTTGGCAACCGGGACCGCCAGCCTCAGCGACGCGCCCGGCATGCTGACAGCAACTCCCTGTTCGCCCCAGAGCTTCTGGCCGTTGGAACTGATCTTTTGCGCGCCCAACCCTGTGTTGGTGCCAATCTCGCATTCGCTCCACAGGACAAAGATGTTGTTGTCCGAGGTTTTCACCGCGTCCCAGAGCTTTTGGTCGCCGGAATGGTTTACCACTCCCAGCGGTGCGGGCCACAGAGCCTGGCCGGAGGGACTGATCTTCTGGGCAAAGATGTCCAGGTCGCCATTTACGGCGTCCGCCCAAAACACAATTTCGCAACCATCCGCGCTGCGGACATGCGTGCCTTCCCAGAATATCTCCGTCGCCTGGCGCAGCGGAAATTCCTGTCCGCCCAACGCGGCGGCGCAGGTTGCCATGATCAGGATCATCAGGCAAAGCTGTTTCATCAGGGCCTCCAACGGTTGGTTTTCTTTTCCGTGGCATTTTATAAAGCAAGGCTTGTTCCATCCCTCCTTTTTTATCAAAGATGCCACAAAGGTTCCCGTCCAAAATTCCAGCCAAGCTGAAATCAGGGCCGAACCCAAGTTTTTCAGTTGGAAGCCGTCACGCGATAGAATCTCCTGCTTTGGGGAAAGGTGGGGTCGCTCCAGTTGGTGTCGGTTGTCGTATCCAGCAGGCTGAAGCCACCGTCGGGCGTGGCGGACCCATAGACCTTGTAGCTGCTGGCGCGGTAAACCGGCTCCCAATTGAGGTTGCCGCCCTCGGCGATGAAGGCCACCGGGGCCTCAGGAGGCCCGAAGGGAAGGGCGAAGCCCGTCATCTGCGTACCTGAGGGAAAGTTTCCCACCTTGTAGGCCTTGCCGCTGGCAGTATCGATCCAGAAGAGCGCTGAAGTGAAGTCAGGCGTGGCGAGGAACAGACTGCCGTTGTCCTGGTCGAAAGCGCAATCCAGAGTTGAGTAGTTTAGTTCGAAGCCCAGCGGCCCCACCTGAGTGGCAGAGCCAGTGCTGGTGTTGATGGTGTACAGCATATCTGTGTTTATATTGATGCCATAGAGAGTGTTATCCGCTGAGTCCGTGGCCAGGCAGGCCATGCCGCCTCCGATGCCGAAATATCCGCCCACGGCTGTGGCATAACCGCTAATTGGATTCAGGGTATAGAGGCGGTCTTCCGTACAGGCGTAAATGGTTTGGCCCGGTCCAGCCTGGCTCAGACCCTTCATATTCCACTGCCCGGTGTTGCCGATAATGCTGGCGTTGCCTGTGACCGGGTCCACCTTCCACAGATTATGGGAATAATCCTGTAAAAACCACCACTGCCCGTTAACCCAGCAGCCGCCGCTGATGTAGGAGGGGGCCACCGCCGCCCCGGGCAGGTCGTTCACCTGAGATGGCCGCTCCAGGTTGAAACCGGCCGGGCCGCTCAGTTGGCCTGCGGGATCCAGCGCCACGTTGGCCAGGGCGGGAACGTCGAGGTACACGCAGGCAAAATCCAGGAACATCACATCGTTATCCGTATCCTCGTCTCCGGTCAGAACGGTTTGGACCTCGATCTGGTTGACTTCCCCGGCTACCGGGATGAAGGGATCGAAATACACATCCACAAAGGCCCCCGGCGCCAGATCCGTTACAGTCTGCGTATCGGTGAACCGGACCCCGGAGCGCATGAACACGTCAAAGCTCTGGGCATTATTGCCATAATTAAAGATCCTGGCCCCGGCAAATACTGCTTCAGGCTCCACGACTCCATTCACCTGCAGGATCTTCCCCACTCCCACGTCGTGATCCAAAGACGGACTGAGGATCAGGTCGTCAATGGCGCAATAGATGGAGGAGCTGAAGCTCCCTGCCAGGGTGAAGCCCAGAAAAGTGTAAGGCCAGCTGAGGGGAGAGACGAAGACCGTCACGGTGCCGCTCAGCGGATCGTTCTGAGGGTCGAACTGCCACAGGGGATTCTGCCAGTTTTGCAGATCGTGGCTGTATTGCAGGCTGAAGCTGAAACCCGGCTGGGTGGTTTGAACTCTGTAGCGGAACGACACCATGAAGCCCGATCCGCTGCCGGTGCTCACCGGTTGGCTGATCAAACGTGAGATCCCCGTCTGGCCGTAGGGCGCGGTGAATTTCATCTCATACGCGGACCCCCCGGCGTAGTTGGTGTTGCTTACTTCCCAGCAATCCTGGGTCATGCCTCCACTTTGGGCTTGGGACCAGCCCACGGGGAAATCCGGGCCGTTAAAATGCTGTTCGGCAGGAGGAACCGCGGCAGGATAGGGCAAGACGGAGAAAGACAGAGGCGGGGTGAAAACCGCGTTCCCTTCCGTGTTTACCGCCCTCACTGCCCAATGCCACTGCTGCCCATAGACAAAGCTCATCCCGCCCTGCGCCACGGGATTGAAATGATTGGCAGTGAGCCCCGGAAAGCTTTGCTGGGCAAATATCTGCCCTGGATCGTTGGCCAGATAAAGGGTATAGCTGTCGGGCAGGCCGCCCTGGGCGTTCGGCCCCCAGCTGAGATCGAGACCGGCGTAGTCCACCTGGCTGTAACCCTCAGGAGGAAACACCGGCAGCGGCGGCGCGGGCGACCCCAGGGGTTCGGGCAGAAAAGCCAGGATAACGTCGGCAAACCTGCTGGAACTGACGGAGGATCCCGGCCCGGCGGGATCGATGTCATTCGCCGAGACGGCGATCAGGCCCCTGAAATCGCTGACCGTGTTTCTGAACAAGCCGCTAGGATTGTCATTGCCGGGGCTGTTCTCGTCCACCGCGATCACCAGGTTGTTTACGTTGTCGTAGGCAAAGGGCGTGTCCAGTATGATCTCCACCCAGCCCGGTGAAGCCGGCAGGCGCACAATGCCTTCAAAAACCTGGCTAAGCTGGGCCAGGGGCAGCCAGTCGCTGGTGCTGCTGAAAACGTTGCCGGCCTTGTGCCCCATATAGACAGTCCAGTTCGTGGAGTTTGCATTGGCCGCGGCTCCGTTCCAGAAATAGGCGATCCTGGTGATGTAGAGGCCGCTGATATCGATCTCGCTCTGCAGGTACAGGCACTGCGAGTAGCTGTAGTTGTGCAGGCCGGACATGGGAAGCAAGTTATCCTCGGTTTCAACCCCACCGATCTCAAGCTGAATGTCAGCCATCTCCAGCTTCATAATCGGCCGCAGTAGCGATTGGGTATGGCTCAGCCCGTCCTGATACAGGCAGCGGTACGAGGGCGAGGTATCGGCATAATGCACACTGGCGTTGGCCGAGGTGGTGTTCATGATCCGGTAGCCTACATCCACCACCAGGTTGGACGAGCCGTCCCAGATCCAGGGATCGCTGAACACATGCTCGTTCCATCCTGCCACCACCTGATAGGGGTTTGAGTAGAAAACCGTGCTCAGATCTTCGTCGGGGATATAGTCCGTCAACTGCTCGTCTGGCGTGGATCCGATCTTGATTGTGTAGCGGGGTAGCGCCGCGCAACCATTCACTTCCTGCACGTAAAACGAAATTGCTTGGATCTGGCCAAAACCTGCTCCCGCGGCTTCCATTTCCGCGGCTGTGATCAAATACTGCTCGTGGTCCACCACATCGGTGTTGGCATAGGGGCTGGGATAGCTGGTGGAGCTGTTGTAACCCGCGTAGGTGCCGATGGTGACGGTGGTGGCGCCCAGAACACATGCCAGTCCCCAAGCGATAAGCAAAGACAGAGTAAACTTCTTCATTATGAACTCCTTCCGGCCTCTTCTGGAATGGATCCCGGCTCCTACCAAGTTGTTCCGGACCGGTGAGATTCCTTATGTATGCTTCAGATATTCTGTCAAGAAGATTTTGGCTTCAAAAAAGATTTTGGCGAATGCCCCCACCCCCAAAATGAAAAAAGCGGCCTGCCGGAAATCCGGGCCGAGATTTCCTGTGCAAGCCGCTGAAGATCTGGTACATCTCCGGGGATTCGAACCCCGGACCCACTGATTAAGAGTCAGTTGCTCTACCAACTGAGCTAGAGATGCACATTCGTGCGCCAGTTTTTTCTGTCGGCTCAGGCTGTCAAGCCAAAAACCGCCGGTGGTTCCCAGGCCTATTTCCGCAAGGAAACCAGGCGCATCAATCGCGCTGGGCGGAAAGTTATTTCTTCAGCAGGTTCAATTCCTTGCCGGGATCGGTGCCGTCCTGCTGTTTGGTGCCGAAGGGGATCACCGTGGTGCGGAAACTCTGGGAAAGCATGCTGAATGCCGGTTTGGAGCTGTTGTACCAGGATTTGAACAGCGGATCGGCCAGCAAAGTGGAGATGTTGCAGCTCATTTTCAGCAGGTTTGAACCCTTCACGATCTGGGTGGAGATATCCCCGATGCGGATGAGGTCCTGGTCTTTCTTCACTTCGATGCGGTAGAGCCCGGGCTTGTATTTCGCCGCGGGAACCTTCATGTAGTTCATCACCCAAACGTATTTCCGGTCGGCGCTGTTGGCCAGCACCACCATGTAGGAATAGTACTCCAGGCCCATCTTGCCGGAGGTGGGGAAGCCGCCGCCGCGGTTTTGGATGGCGGCGTAGAGCTTGGTGTCCGAAAAGCAGAAATAGTCGGCCACGATGTCCAGATAATCGTTCTTCTGGTCGCCGGAGGCATCACCGGAGATCTTGGTCATCTGGCTTAGCGTGGGCCAGCCTGTTCCGCTGTAATACGCGGGATAAGCCTTGGCCAGAGGCGCGGCCAGCAGCCCGCTCTGGATGAGGGCGAAAAGCCCCAGGAGGATGACTGTTTTGATCTTTTTCATATGCTGATTTACCTTTTGCCAGTTTAGGGAACCTGCTCGAAAGCCTTCACGCGGAAAAACCTGCGGGCGGGACTGCTGTCCAGGCTGGCGCTGCTGCCGGTGTAGGTTCCCAAGGTGCTGAAAGTGTTGATATTGGGATCGGTTGAGTATTCCACCGTGAAGCTGTCCGGATAGACAAGTTCATCCGTTAAGCTGCGCACGGAGGCATCCCAGTTCAGTTGCCAGTTGCCGCCGCTTTGGCTGAAATACAGGTTTTGAGGCGGTTGCAGACCCAGAATGTAGGAATGGGAGGGGCTGGTTGAATATGCGTAACTGCTGTTGTCAACCGACGCCTTGGCCGAGGTTTGGCGGTCGTCGTATTCGTCCAGATCTCCGGTCAGGTCAGCGGTTCGGTAGATCACGGCATCGCTGTGGTCCAGGCTTTGGGGATACAGGTTGAAAGTTTGCCCGTTTTGCCAACTGGCCGACATGGAGAGGGGAAAACGGCCGTAGCTGTCCTGGTAGGTGGTCTGGAACCAGATGTCTTCCGGGGCGACGTTGAAGCTGAAATTGCTCAGGACAGGCAGGGTTTCAGGATGCAGCGGGTTGTTCAGGCGCTTGGGATAAATGTTCGCGCCGGGGCTTACATCCATCAATTCCACCACCGGAGTTAAGCCGCTGAGAGTGGTTTTCTGGGTCATGCTCACCATGCCGAAAACGGGATCTGCTGTATTGTACCAGGCAGTGAATGCAGGGTCAGCCAGCAAATCGGAGATGTTACAACTCAATTTGAGCAGATTTGAACCGCTGACGATTTCCGTGCTGATGTCACCGATCCTGTTAAGCGCATCCTGCCCCGTGCCCTGGATGCGGTAGAGCCCTGGCGAAATGCCGCCAAACGTCACGTTCATGTAGTTCATCGCCCAGATGGTGGCTTCGTCGGGAGGGGTTCCGGTGTCCGCCAGGTTGGCGATCACCACCATGTATGAATAATAGGGTGGCATGCCCAACGTCCCTCCCAGAGGAAATCCTCCACCCCGGTTTTGGATGGCCGCGTAGAACTTGGTGCCGGAGAAGCTGAAAAAATCTTTCACTATGTCCATGTAATTGGTTGACTGCTCGTTCAGAGTATCGGCTGATACTTCTGTAAACTGGGCCGGAGCGGGAAAGTTGGCGGTTCCGCTGTAATAAACTGGAGTAATATTCTTCGCCGTTCCGTTTGAGATCAGCCCCAGATCGGCGTTGGAGCCCACCGGGGTGTACACCGACTGCATGGTGCCGGTTTGTGAATTCAAGGAAGAGAAACTTTGCTGAACGATCGACGTTCCGTTGTAATGGAGCAGTTTGTTCTCAGTTGCGGGATCCACGGTGTTTTCCAGCCTCACGAAGACCTCATTGGCGGCTGATTTGCCGCTGCAGCGGATGTTTTGCCAGGGTCCAATGTTTGTTCCAGCCAGGCTGGAAACCAGGATCAGGCAGAGTGCCAACATCTTGGTATAAACCCTCACCCCAAACTTCAAATGACCCTCACTTGGACAAACAGGGATAAATCCTTATGTGGTGCGGAGATATGATGGACTATGTTTGGACTTGGACATGCGAGGGTTTGGACGTATTTGGACGTATTTTTATCACCTTTACTTCAAATTCAGGCCGATTTTGGACTGGACTTGGACATCCGAGGGGTAGGCCGAAATCAGTCGAGTTTAAAAAGCCGCAACTGAAGTGACAAAATCCCGATCAGATATAATTCCAAACCCTGATCCGGGTCTATAATCTGGACGTTATAGTCCATATTAAATGGCTGTAAAATAATACGACTATTAGCCGGATCAAGTACCACTTTCTTAAGTGTCACACCGTCGGTAGCTCGGACTGCGCACACTCTTCCATCAGCCAATTCCCAGTCGATGCTCTGTTTGATGATCACGATGTCCTCGTGAAGAATATTGGGCTCCATGCTCCTGCCGTTAACCCTGAAAGCCAAGTACTGACTATCGTTTCCGGGTGCGAGCGTTCTCGGTACCTCTATGGTTTCGCCTAATTCCCGGCAGTCTATGATGTCCTCTCTGGGGCCGGCGGAAATTTCGCCAGAAATCGGGAGGGTAATTGTGCGAGTGTAATCGATTGTAGGGGATTGGATTAACCCGGTCTTGGTATCGACGGTCTGCATCCGCTTCTCCAATTTCTCCTTCATCCAACCATCAAAATCCTGCGTAATCTGGGTGGTACCTTCCCCTGTAAGCAGCCAGTTTATGTTCACTCTGGCTTTGCACAGATCGAGCAGAAGTTGGGCTTCGGGGAGTCGATCTCCGGATTTATAACGGGCGAGTGAGGCCGTAGAAATACCAAATTTTTCAGCAAACTGGTAGTTCTTCAAGCGCATTATTTTTAAGAGCTTTGCCAGTCTCTCACCAATCTCGTTGCTCGCCATAATTCCTCCATTAGGCATCTTTTTCATTGACTTTATCCATACGGCATACATCCTTGTTCTGGAACAATGATAAAAAGCCGTATAGTTGTGTCAATGATAATTTTCGGGGTGCTCTTATCTCAATGGCATTCGTGCCGGCGAGTTTGAGACCCTTCAGAAAAGTGCCGGAAAAATCCGCCGGACTGTAGAAAGGACTTCCCAAGATATTGGATGCAAGATAGTTAGCACCATGTTAAAACTAACTAGAGAGGTGAAAATGACCGCGAAACAGTGCAAAAAGTCGAGCTGCGAAGCCTGCCAATCGCAGAATGTCCAAGTCCAAAAATATCCACTCGGACTTGGACAAAACAGCTTCAAGCTCTCACTGCGTATAGCATCCGGGCACAATATCCATTCTTTGTGCGAAATTGTGTCCAAGTGCTACGAAAAATGTCCAAGTCCATGTCCAAGTCCGTGTCCAAGTCCAGAGGAATGTCCATGTCCAAGTCCATGTCCGGCACCTTCAATTTGTCCAAGTCCAATTACAGGTAATCGGATATCATGGGAAGGATATGAAATGGAGAGAGATTACACACTGATCTGGCTGCCCCTTGCGAGGGTAGCAGAACTGACAGGCAAATCGGTAAAGACGATCCGCAGACTGGTGAAAGAAGGGAACATGGCCGCCATCAACAGATTGGTGCCTAGTGGGAAGAGCCATACTACCAAGACCTTTGTCATGGCGGTAAACGAGCTTCTCGACCTGGAGATAGCCGACTGCAAGAGTAAGAACAAACAGGGAGTCTGCCTGGATCGGGAGTTGATGGACATCGGCCCCGATAAACGGGACTGCCTGTTCATCACGTCATATATTAAGGTAGGCAGGAAGGAGGAATAATGCAGACCTTGGAAGAGATCATCGGGCAGTATGACAGAGCGGAATATGACGCTGACTGCCGGAGGATAGCTGATCTGATCAAGTCCGGAGTCCCGATCAAGTTCACCAAGTACGACTCTGGATCGCAGAAATCTATCCGTATGGAGAAGAAACGAGCCAAAACAAGAAATCAGGCTCAAACAGAGCATCCTGTTAAAGCAGTCGAGCTTGTGCCTTCCCCTCAGCCGATTGAGTCGTTACCGGCTCCCATATATAAGGAAGAGAAGCCGACGATCAATATGGAAGTGGAATCGAAGGAACTGCTCAGTTTCATGGGTGAGGCTCAGTTGTATGCCCAGTTCTGCGAGACAGTGCTGGATCGCCTGGAGTCTGCCGAGTCCAAGATTGAGACTTGGAAGAGCATCGCCGACGAATACAACAACGGCAGTCTGGTTCCGGAGCTATACCAACTCAAGGGTAACAGAACCGAACGCTCCCTGCGTAAGTGGATCGATCTATATCTGGAAAACAATCAGGATATGTTCGCTCTGATCCATAAAGCCAAACGAGAGATGCGGGGTCGGAAAGTAACCTTCCTGGAACAGAGTTTCCTCAAGAAGATACTGCTCAGTCCACAGAAGGTTAAGATCTATACCGCAGTCAATGCGCTCAAGGCCTATGCACGCATGGGAGCTTTGGAATCGCCAAGTTCGATTCCCACGCTGGTTCGATGGTGCCAGGACTACGAGCATAACAACAAAGCGATCTGGACCCAAGCCAGACTGGGCAGCAAAGCAGTAGCCGAGGATATCGTAAAGACCATCTACCGGGATAACAACCTCCTTAGCGTGGGCGATGTCTGGGTAGCGGATGGACATACCCTCGCCTTCGATATCGTCAATCCTAAGACCGGGAAAGCCCAACGCATGACTATGATCATGGTGATGGACTGGGCATCGAGATATCCGGTGGGAGCGGCACTCGCTTATACAGAGGACAGCCAGCACATTCAGATGGCCTTCCGCAACGCCTTCCTCAACTGGGGAGCGGTTCCCAAGTATGTCTATCTCGATAACGGCAAGGCCTTCAGATCAAAACTGTTCAATGAGAAGTGGCAGGAACATGACCTCTCTAGTGACCTGGCCGGTATCTTCCCCAGACTGGGGATCAAAGTGGCTTTCGCAGAGAGCTACAATGCCAAAGCCAAGATCATCGAACGCTTCTTCAAAACCTTCCAGGAGCAGTTTGAACGCTTCATAGTCAGCTTCCGGGGTGCCTGTATCGATGATAAACCTGCCACCCTGATGCGTAACGAGAAGTGGGCAAAGAAGATGTTCGAAGGCAAGCCGCCTACCTTAGAGGAAGCCATGCAGATGATTGGCTTCTATGTAAGGCATATCTACGGAGAGAACCAGCATGGGGGACTGAATGATCGCTTACCCTATGAAGTATTCAGTTCCGCACCGGTACCGGATGAGCGCAAAGTGAAATCTCGCAGACTCAACTTCCTGATGATGTCTGCAGTGCGTAAGACGCTCCGTAACAATGGCATCACCCTGAACAAGCTGATGTACTGGGATACGGCTTTGATGGAGCATATCGGTAAAGAAGTGGTGATCAGATACGATCTGGCAGACCTGAGGTGGATCGCGGTCTATGACATGCAAGACAACTTCATCTGCCAGGCTGAGGTCCGCAGACCAGTCGATCCCTTCATTCATCTGAACATGGATGATCCGATCTCCCACTCGGAGTTCACCAAGGAATACAAATCGATCAAACGGCATCAGCGGCAGATCGCCAAGCGCACCAAGATGGTGATCAAGTCATCGCAGGAAGCGGTGCAGAGACTGATGAAGCCCCTACCGGCTCTTGAGAGCAATCCCACTTTCGAACAGGCTCCCATCCTGACCCAACCCAGCCATGCCTCGGAAGAGATGATGCAGCAGTTGGAACAGCAGGTGATCAAACAGATACCTCTGCAGGAGGAGCAACCCAAACAAGCGGAAACAACCGTGCTTGAGAACGGGCAGATTAAACCTAAAGAAAAGAGCTTCGAAGAGATGCTCGAGTTTATAGGAATCAAATAGGAGGATACGTGAAAGCCAACAAGCTTGTAATGATCAGCAACGTAGTGGAAGCGGATCAGTGTGTTCAATACCTGTTACGCAGGCCAAAAACTGAAATGGTGGGTCTTGGGATGATCTATGGACGTCCCGGCCTTGGCAAGACCACTTATGCCCAACGCATCGCCTTTCAAAGAAACTACATCTATCTGAGACTGGAGTCGATGACCACACCCAAGGCCTTCTCGACCATGCTCTTAACCGCTTTGTATCGTAAGTTCGATCTGGGCAACTTCATCCCCAGCGGGTCGACCAATAACCTCTTCAAACTCAGCATGCAGATCCTCGATGAGCATCCCGATACGGTGATCATCATCGATGAGATAGACTATGCCTTCAAGCTGGATAAGATCTTGGGTGCCATCCGGGACATCGTTGATGAGACTCTGACCATTATCATCTTAGTGGGAATGCAGAATGCCAAAGATCGCCTCTCCCAGATAAGCGAACACTACTTTGATCGCTGCAATGCCTTCTATCAGTTCAAACCGCCTACCAAGACCGACCTGCGTTTGATCGCCGATGAGATCCTCGATGTCAAAGTGGATGCCGCTACCGTCGAGAGAATCTTCGAGTATTCCAAAGGCAGCCTCAGGCGAGCCATTAAGATGCTGCACGGATATGAGAATGGTAACTTAGATCTTACCCATGACATGATCACCGACCCGGACCAGGATGTAGTGCAATGACCACAAGTGACTTGGTAAACAACTTCGTTAACCAGTTCAACAAGCCCTTTGATCTGAACATGATCTCTAACATGATCGATAGAGAACCGGAGGGGGTCAGAGAAGTGTTAAATGTACTGCTCACTGCCGGGAGGATCAGATTGGTAGACCCGGAACAGGGCATCTATGTAAGGAATAACAGGTATTTGACCAGTGTGTGTTATCACCAGAAGGGCAAGTGGCAGTTTGACCCGATCGCTGCAAATGCTCTGCTTGATCATATTGAACAAGGGGGCTTCTTCACAATAAGAGAGGTGGCTAAAGACTTTCCACGCAGTCGGCAATGGGTCTACGTATATCTGGAAGCGCTTGCATCTATTGGAATACTCACTTACAGTGCCGATGGTTACAAAGTTGAAACAAGAGGTAATCTCAAAGATATCGGCAAGAAGATAGTAAAGGGTGCCATCAACCAGATCTATAATGACTACTACTCAAAGTCCAAGGTTAGTAACCGTCCTTACACATCTTATACATCCAAGCCGGTCGATCCTGAAAAACTTAGAATAAGACAAGAGAAAGCCGAGATAAAGAAGGCTGAGGCAAAAGCAGCCAGGAAAGCTCGTAGCGAAGAGTGGGAACGGTTGCATCCCGGCCAAAGCAGACGCAACACAGTACGTATTTGGCCTAAAAGAAATTAAGCACAAAGAAGGCATTCTATGGATCAGGAACAGAGAGAACGAAAACTACGTCAACAGATTCACGGCCTAAGGGTCAAGAAGTTCCACTGGCCCTTGGACGCATTCAAGTACATCATGAACGGTATGGGCTATGGCGATTCGCTTTCAGCACTATCTGAAGATAAGCTGCTCGAGTTCAAGGCTATTATGTTGAAGTATCGCAGACATGGCAGACCTCTCGAGTACAACTATGATAAGCAGGGCAAGTACATGCATGCCCTGATGAAGCAAGCCGGCTGGACCGAGTCCCAGCTGCGGGCATTCACGATCAGTCACTATTCCAAAAGCCACTGGAACCTGCTCTCCAAGAAGGAGCGCAGAGCGATCATCGCTATGTTCCAGTCCTATATCAAGAAACAAGAGATCAATCAATCACCAAATAAACAAAGCGATCCTAAGGAGGATTCAAATGAGTAAAGCGAGCAAGCCAGTCAAAGAACGCACCTTAACCGATGCTCAAGGTAGGGAAATCCCTGTGAAGGTGCTGCACACCGAGATATTGGAAAAGGATGCCGCAGTCAAGAAAGCGATGGACTGCGCACTCAAACTGCAAGAACGTATCTTAACCGACAAACAGAAAATGATCCAGATCATCGAGAACTATCTGAACGACGCTGCTCGCAGAAACGGCCTGGAATGGAAAGGCAATGCCCTCCTCTTCACTTTCGATGAGAAGTACAAAATCGAGATGCGGTTCCGGGAGAAGATTCAGTTCGGAATCGAACTACAGCTCGCCAAGCAGAAGATAGACGAGTGCATCAAAGCCTGGTCAGTAGACTCCAACGATAACCTCAAAGCTATCATCAACGAAGCATTCCAAGTGGATAAGCGTGGTCAACTGGCTCGTTACCGCATCTTCGCCTTGCGCCGTTACAAGATCAAAGACCCGACTTGGAAGGAAGCGATGGAGCTAATTGACAAGGCCATCCTGGTCACTTCTACTAAGCAATACATCTCTTTCGCAGTGCGAGACGAGGCCGGTAACTACAACAAGGTAGTGCTGAACTTCAGTGCCCTGTAGATACTGTCTCATGATAGCCCATCCTGATTTGATCAAAGCAAGGGAGATTGAAACATGGCATCCATAGAATCGATAACAGCAGAGGAGCCAATGAAAGTGTTCGACATCAATCGCAACTACCGGCCTGACGAAGTGGCTGCCGCTCTCCGAGTGAGCAGGAAAACCGTCTATCGTTGGATCAGAGACATTGCCAACCCTCTGCGAGCCTTTCGCACTACTGAAAACGGACAGCTGCGCTGCTCCGGTAAAGACCTCAACCAATATGTCCTCAAGAACCAGGTTAAGCCCGAATATGAGTAACTCCATCGAGTTCCGCATCAAGCGGGACAACTGCAAAGAAGCCTATCTGAACGGCAAGACCGAACCCAGGGAGCTGGCGGTGATCTTCGGAGTATCTGACATCACCGTCCGCAAGTGGGTCAAGAACGGTAAGTGGGACGAGTTGTTCAAGGAAGAGCGTAAGCTCGACCACGAGATCAACTTGGCTCGCAAGAAAGCGCTCATCCAAGCGCTCCGGGAATATGCCAAGAACCCTGCCGATACTGCTTTGCAGAGCCTCGTAAGCCTAATCAAGCAGAACCAGAAAGACGCTGAGCCATCCAAGGAACTGAACGACTATATCGTCCGCTTCCTGGATCAGGTGACCGACTTCATGATCGAGAAAGGGCACGAGACCTTGCTTAAGCAGTTCCAGGGCATCGTGATAGACCTGGCCGACTACTTGAGGACGAGAAATGGATAGATTTACAACCACGGACATGGTTGCCTCCAAGCCTACCCTCCAAACCCTCCAAACAGGGGAGTCGTCGCCTCCGGCTCCCCTGATCCTTCCGGCCTACCCTAAGCCTCCGGACACAGGTTATGTCTAAGAAGTTTATTCAGCGACATAACAAGGCACTGGCGGAGATCGCATCAAAAACGATCTCCGTCTTGCCTTTTATAGACGATAATCCTGAAGCCAAGACTGATAGGATCAGGCGTACCACCGGAGAGGGTTGGGATGCCTTCTCGTTCTTCTGCCATACCTATTTCCCGCATATCTTCCCACTACCTTTTTGCCCAGCACATGAGACTATGTTCGATGAGACTGATAATGGCTCAGGCATCATCGGAATCACAGGCTTTCGTGGACTGGGCAAAACGGTACTCATGGGAGTGGTCTATCCCATCTGGAGGATCATCCGAGGTGAGAGATACGTGATCCATACTGCCGCAGACGTAGATCTGGCACAGGAGCGTACAGCCTTCACCTTGCATGAACTGCAGAACAATAAGCGGCTCACAATGGACTATCCAGAGCTGCAGCCTGTGGATGCCTTTGATCTGGATTTCTATCTCAAGAACAAGGCAAGGATACGAGCCAGGAGTATCAAGCAGAGCCATCGTGGAACTATCAATCCCAAGACTGCCAAGCGACCCGGACTGATCGTCTGCGATGATATCGATAAAGAAGAGAACATGGGTAACCAGTCCATCGGTAAGAGGCGTATGGAGAAGATCACCCAGGAGCTTGCCGGAGCACTCTCCCCGGAGGGAAATGGTAAGATCGTCTGGCTCGGTAACCTGGTACACCCTAATTACTCCATCTGCCAGTATCAGGATCTCATACTAGGCGATTTACGAGCAGATAATCCAGAATTAGACGTTACCTACCAGATTGCATTAAAGACGCACCAAAAGGCGATATTGCGCTTCTCTCTCGAAGATATGCATGGCAAGTCCATCTGGGAAGAGCAATATCCTACTGCCACTTTGCCAAATCTGCGAGCCAAGTTCGGCCATACCGGTTATCAGAGGGAGATGCTTGGACAGCCCGTGATCGAAGGGAACATCTTCAAGAACCACTGGTTCACCAAGTATAGAACCTTATCTGAGCCATCCCAGATGAAGCGAGTCTGGCTCTATGCCGATCCTGCCTGGGGAGAGAAGGGCTGTTACAAGGCTGTCATCTCCATTGGCTATGATGGTAATCGTTTCTACGTGCTTCATGTCTGGATACGTCAGACAGAGAATACCAAGTTCTTCAGATACTACTATGATGCCTATCAGGAGTTGGATCGTATCTACAGAGTGAAAGCCAGAGCTGCTTGTGAAACTACCTACGGACAAGGCAGAATCCTTGCCGACTTTGATCGGTGGGCACAAGATAATCATTTGCAACCCATCAGTCATAGAATCAAGCGCATTGATAACAAAGACAACAAGAATCTGCGCATCGAGAGAACCGAGACAATTATCGAGACAGCTAAGGTGCTCTTTCCGGAAGGTCAAGATACACCAACCCTGATATCCCAGTTCCTCACTTATCCTGATGGCTATATCGATGGCTGTGATGCACTGGCAGGATGCTTGGAACGTTTCTCGGAATATGATATTGGAAGGAATAGAGTCAAGGTTAGGAGATTCAGCTTCTAATGAACTACTATGATCAGCTCATGCTTGAGTACTACCGGGTCCTCAACAATGCCTGGAAGACCGAGATCAGAGATGCTACACGGCTTGCCATCCAGATGCTGAGTGATATGCCCAGAGCCGAGAAGCTTAGCCAGAACTCCATAGATAAGCTTACGGGCATCATCAATACCCAGTTGGGAGATGACTTCGCAGCACTGGTCAATGAGCCCACCAAAGCGATAATAGACCGCTGTGTGCGGCTTGGACTCAAAGACACGCAGGTGCAAGCCCCAACCAAGACCAGCATCGGACTCTGGGGCATCGAAGATCAGCATCTCTCCTCCACCATCCAGAAGCAGCAACTGTTCTGGATTGGCAATCACTTCGAAGCGGATGTCAGACAGAACTTCGCAGACACCCTCTCCAAAGCCATCGAGCAAGGATATACCAAAGAGAAGACCTTTGCGTAATACCAAATAGTCCAGCTTTCCAGGATCTACTTTGTAGTTATCCACAATTTTTTCAAATATTCTCAACATGAACCCTGAAAAAGCTCAGTTATCCACACATTTTGCGCTTTTT
>JAJBAV010000024.1 GCA_020532085.1 Candidatus Cloacimonadota bacterium
AAGACAACCGCCCAAAATGGCAATCAGCCGCAAACCCATATCAATCAAGGATGTAGCTTTCCGGACGAGCTTCGGACTTGGTCCGGAGAAAACAGAGAATCAGGGGCCAAACAGAGAAAGAAAGGCGGGAGAATGGGGAGAATCGATGGTGCTAAGAGGTGCTTTGGAAAGATGTGAAACGGGCGCAAACCCTTTAGAAACAAGGGGAAAAAGAAAACCCGTCACCCCGGAGAATGACCCCAGAGAGACGGGTTTGTCTTTTCTAAATGGTGGAGGCGCCGGGAGTTGAACCCGGGTCCGGAAATTCTCCCCTTAAGTCTCTACATGCATAGTTCCGGGATTAGATCTCGCATCCGCTTCTCTCCCGAAACAGAGATGTTCGGATGCCAGCCTGAAGATCTCGTTGGCCGTGCCCAGGCACTCACGGACAACCAGCCTGTGTAGTCGACGCTCCGAATCCGGTTCTACAGGCGAAAACCGGTGGAACGGCACAGCAGATTAAGCTGCCAGTGCGTAGTTATAATCGTCTGCGATTATATTTACTTCCGTCAGTTTAACGAGTTGACAGAAAACTCGGCATGCAACATTAAGCTTCAACATCCCCGTCGAATCCGTTTCGCCCCCATAGTAGGTGTTGGTTGTAGCTCTGCTGCCCAATCAAGGTGATCAGTCACTGTGGCGCATGGACCGTTTCATCTCAAGGTTTGATTCCCTCTCTTTCAGGGCAGCCCGTTTATCGTAGAGTTTTTTTCCTTTGGCCAGTGCCATTTCTACCTTGGCCTTACCGTTGCCGATAAAGTAAATCTTCAATGGAATCAGCGCAATGCCTTTTTCGTGCAGTTTACCGATCAATTTACGGATCTCGTGACGATGCAGCAGCAGCTTCCGGGTCCGCAGCGGGTCCTGCTCAACATGGGTGGCATAGGAGTAAGGCGAGATATGCACGTTGTACAAAAAGACCTCACCTCCCTTGAGCTGGGCATACCCGTCACGAAGGTTAACCCTGCCGGCCCGGAGCGACTTCACCTCCGGACCGCTGAGTACAATGCCGGCTTCAAAGGTCTGCTCAATGGCGTAGTCGTGAAAGGCTTTTTTATTTTTACTGACAATCTTCTGTCCCATACTCTCTGCACTGTTTCTGGTTACTGATCAACAATACTATAGGTCGAATCCAGGGAAGTGCCAGTGAAAAATCAAATGGTCTCGGTTTCTCCGGTCACGCGCAGCGCCTCTTCCACGGTGGTCAGCCCGGCCTGCACCTTGCGCCAGGCATCCTCGCGTAAAGTGGTCATCCCTTCACGAACAGCTATCTGCCGCAGTTCGGAACCGTTGGCCTTGGCCGCGATCAGCTTTTTGAGCTGTTCAGACATGGGAAAGACCTCAAAGATACCCATGCGGCCCAGGTAGCCGGTGTTCCGGCACTGGAGACAGCCTTTACCCCGTTTCAGCACAATGGAATCGTGGCTGGCAGCGAGCGGAAAGCCCAGTTTGCGCAGGTCGGCGCTGTCCATTGTGTACGGTTCCAGACAGTATGGGCAGTTGCGCCGTACCAGCCGTTGTGCCAGGGCCCCCAGCATGGTGGAGGCAATGAGGAAGGGTTCGAGCCCCAGATCTTCTAGACGGATGATGGTGGAAACCGCATCGTTGGTGTGCAGGGTGGAGAAGACCAGATGACCGGTCAGAGCGGCCTGGACAGCGTATGTGGCGGTTTCCAGGTCCCGGATCTCGCCGATCATGATGATGTCCGGATCCTGCCGGAGGATGTTGCGCAGAATTGAGGAAAAGGTGACGTCGATCTGCTGCTGTACCGCGATCTGGTTGAACTCCTCGTACACCATTTCCACAGGATCTTCGATGGTGACGATATTGATCTCCGGGGTGGCGATCTGTTTGAGTGTCGAGTACAGGGTTGTCGATTTACCGCTGCCGGTGGGGCCGGTCACCAGGACAATTCCGTGGGCGGCGTTCATGAAGCTGTTGTAGACCAGTCGGTCGCGCCGGGAAAAGCCAAGGTTGTCCAGCTGCTGAAAAATAACCTCAGGGTTGAGAATGCGCATGACCGTCTTCTCGCCAAAGGCCACCGGTACTGTGGAGACCCGGATCTCAGCCTCCTGGCTTTCTTCCTGACGACCGATCTTGATACGGCCGTCCTGGGGACGGCGTTTTTCCGCGATATCCAGTCGGGCCAGTCCCTTGATTCGGGAGGTGATGGCCGAGTGGACAGCCTTGGGCAGCTTGTAAATGGTGTGGAGGATACCGTCAATGCGAAAACGGACCAGGCAGGTGTCCCGTTTGGGCTCAATATGGATGTCACTGGCGCGCTGCTCCAGGGCGTAGCTGAACAGATGGTTGACCGCGGCTTTGATGTGCTGGTCAGTGGAACTCAGCTCCTTGGTGGAGGCCAGGCGCACATACTGTTCAAGGTTGCCGATATCCACGGCTGCGGAAACGCTGGTCGTCCCGAATTGGGATTCTGCAGCAGTGATGGAACGCTGAAAGCCGAAAAATTCGGCCAGAATTTTTTTGATGTCACTGCGTGTCGACAGATACGGTCGGATTTTCACCTGGTTGGCCCGTTCAATATCCTCGAACACTGACTGGATATCCGGGTGATAGCTGACCACTTCAAGGACGCCGTTTTGTAGTGTCAGCGGCAGGATCAGGTGACTGACCGCAAACGATCTGGGAATGGTTTTCGTCACCGTGTCCATGTCCAGTTCAAGCGGATCGAGCTTTTTAAACGGGATCTTCAGGCCCCTGGAAACGGCCCGCATAATGGTCTCTTCAGTGAGCGGTCCCTGTTGCACATCAGGGTTCTCCAACCCGAGGTCGATAATAATATCAACAAGGTCTGGAAAACCTTTCAGTTGCCTGTTGCGATCCTCCTGGCGACGGCCGCCGAACTGTTTTAATAGTTTCTGGCGCTGTTTCCCCTGTTGCAGGAGAACGAACCGGCGCTGTTCGTGGGAGAGCAGCTGCTGTTTGACAAGCAGGTCGAGCAGGGCTTCGCTGTTGAGAAATGACATGATCTTTATCGGGTGACAGGTGGAGAGGAGGTGAACGGATTACTCTGGTATTTTCTCCCGTCGCCGCAACGAATGCAAGGTTTTTCCCGACAGCCGGAGAGGGAAGGCTGTTCAGGCCGGTTCCGACTGCCGTATTATGGGGAGGGCGTTATCAGTTGGGCCAGGCGTGGGCCCCTATGAGATCCACAAAGCGAACATGCTCAATGGTTGTTATCTTGATATCACCGTCACGTTTATCCGCCACCTGTAACTCCTGCACCTCCTGGCCGCCGACCGGCATGATCAGACGTCCGGGATCTGCCAGCTGATCGATGAGGGGTGCGGGTATGCGGGGCCCGCCGGCTGTCACGATGATCCGGTCAAAGGGGGCTTCCGAAGGCCAGCCCTCGGTGCCGTCGTCAATACGCGAGACGATGTTGTGATAGCGAAGCCGGTCAAAGATCTTGCGGGCACGACTGACCAGGGCGTCCAGGCGCTCCACGGTATAGACCTTCTGGCAGAGCCGGGAGAGGATGGCGGCATGGTAACCGGAGCCGGTACCGATTTCGAGAATCTTCTCAGACCCGGTAAGCTGCAGGGCCATGGTCATCAGGGCAACGATATACGGCTGGGAGATGGTCTGACCGCTGCCGATGGGTAGGGGAAAGTCGCTGTACGCCTGTGACTGAATGGCATCTTCAACAAAAAGATGCCGGGGGACTGTACGCATGGCGTCAAGGACACGCTGATCGGTTATGCCCCGGCGAACCAGTTGCTCCTCGATCATCCGCTCTCTGTTGATGTCAAAGATGGTGAGCGGGTTCACTGGAGTTCCTGATCCCAGGTGTAGTCTTCCAGCCACTTGCGATCTGTCTCGTTGTGGTTGCGGAAATCACAGCTGGTGACAACGTCGTTGGTGATGGTCAGAACGATCATCTCATACCCTTTGGAACTGCTGAACGAGCCGATCAGCGGCATGGTGCCGAACATCCCGGGCCGGTCCTCATAGTAGAGAAATTCGCTGACCCCGGGAGCTACCTCGCGTCGGGCATTGGGTTCTCCCAGATACTGCTGCACCTCTTTCACCGTGGTCTGTCCCGGTTTGATCAGAGCGGCATCAGAGGCAAGGTGGCGAATCTGTTTTGTATGGCAGCCGCCAAGAAGCAGAAGCGCCATGAAAAGCATGAAAAGGGATGAACGCATCACACAGTTTCTCCAGAAGCGATTCATAGAACGAAAAAGGTTGTGTTCATATATCGTGAACACAACCTTTTTTCAAGATATGATACCGGTTTATCGCAGAGATGCAAAAAAAAACCGGTGCCCTGGATGTTCGTGTTCCTGATACTGCGGTGCACACACGATGCGTCCAGGGCAGAGAGGGTTAGTTCGTTGGTGAAGAGGCGTCGGCGGCACGTTCCAGGATACGGTAGTTGCGGCGCACCATCACCATGGGGTCAACCAGCAGACCAGCCTGGATCATAGCGTTGTCATACAGCTGTTCGACCAGATCCCGGGCAAAGTCAGCATCGCTTTCACGCAGTGCAGCCAGTCGTTTGATCAGATTGCTGCTGGTGTTGACCTCCATATCTTTTTTCGATCCGATACCAAAGGCCTCGGTCTGTCCGGACGCTTTGAGAATTCGCTCCATGGAGGAGGTCATAAAGCCATCGACATTCACGATCATGGCCGGGCTGTCCACCAGACGATCCGAGGCCTTCACCTCCTGAATGCGCTCGCCGAGCACTTCTTTCATCCAGCGGCAGAGCGAGGTTGCCACTGCATCAGACAGCGGCTCAACCTGCTGCTCATCGGTTGCCGTGTCGGCGGAAGGTTCTGTGCTCTCGGGCAGGGTGAGGTCGGCCCGATCTGCGGAAACCAGTTTTTTACCGTTGTATTCGCCCAGATGATTGAGGACAAAGTCGTCAATCGGGTCCAGGGTGTAGAAGATCTCAATGCCGCGTTTTTTAAACATCTCAACATAGGGCCCATACTCAACAGCAGCCCGGCTGGGACCGTTGATAAAGTAGATCTTGTCCTGGCCCTCCTTCATCCGGTCAACATACTCATCAAGCGAGATCATGACCCCGGGTTCACTGGCTGAAGATTCAAAACGGAGCAGTTTGGCCAGATCAGCGCGATGTTCAAAATCGCTGGTCATCCCCTCTTTAATGAAGATACCGAAGATCTTCCAGAAGTCACGGTACTTGTCGGCGTCCCGTTCAGCCTCTTCGGCAAAGAACTTGATCACCCGTTTGGTCAGGACTTTGCGCAGTTTGATGACGAGAGCGTTGTCCTGCAGCGATTGCCGCGAGATGTTCAGCGGCAGGTCTTCAGAGTCCACCGCACCTTTCAGAAAACGGAGCCATTCCGGAAGGATATTTTCACTGTGCTGGTCGATCAGCACCTTCTGGCAGTAGAGGTTGACACCCGGCTGCATCCGGCCCATGCCCAGCACCTCAAAGTTCTCTTTGGGCACATAGAGAAGGGCGTTGATCGAAAGCGGTGCATCGGCTGAGAAGTGAAAACGGTACAACGGTTCATCAACCGCATTGCCGATGAACTTATAAAATTCGTTGTACTCCTCCTCAGTGATTTCAGATTTGGATCGAGACCAGATCGCCTGCACAGTGTTGACCTTTTTCCCTTCAACGATGACCGGAAAGGGGACAAAGGTGGAGTACTGCTGAATGATCCGTTCAATCGTGAACTTGGAGGCATAGGTGTGGGCATCGTCTTTCAGTTCGATGATGATTCGGGTGCCGCGATGCAGGCCGGGGCAGGGGCCGATGGTGTAGGAACCGCCGCCGTCGGAGCTCCACTCCCATCCTTCGGAGCCGTCCCAGGAGCGGGTTTGAACGCGTACGTTCCTGGCAGCCATGAACACCGAATAAAAGCCGACACCGAACTGACCGATCAGGTTGACGTCTTTTTTTGCAGCCTCAGCAAGCTGTTCAAAGAAGTGCTGGGAGCCGGAGTGGGCAATGGTCCCCAGGTTGGTTTCAAGCTCCTCCCGGGTCATGCCGATACCGGTGTCGCTGATGGTGAGGGTGTGGTTTTTATCGTCACCGTTGATGGTGATCTCAAGGGGGACGTGACTGTCGAATTCGATCTTTTCTATCAAGCTCTGATGACGGAATTTTTCCAGGGCATCGGCGGCGTTGGAGACCAGCTCGCGGACAAAGATGTCACGCTCGGTATACAGCGAGTTGATGACGATATCGAGAACCTTTCTGGTCTCTGCCTGAAACTGCTTGGTTTCAACCTGTGTTGCTGTCATGGGTGATGTTCCTCAAAGTACATGAAAAAATAAGTGTGTTTACGGCCGGCCGGCACACGTTTTTGTGATAATACCAGGCAGATAAAGGGGCTTTCTTTTATCCGGGCAACATGGTAAGCACGAATGATTCTCTGTCAAGACAGGGCCCATGCCCATGCCCATGCCAATGCGTCTGTTAACTTCTGTGGTGTATGAAATCAATTCCGTATGACCTCTGTATTGTCGGCGCCGGTGTCTCCGGTCTGAGTGCGGCGACCTTTGCCCGGGCGTTGTGCCCGGATCTGAATGTACTTGTTATGGAACAGGCAGATGGGCCGGGTGGTGCCATCGCCTCCTATAGTGACAGTGGGTATCTTGCCGAATGGGGGCCGCACGGTTTTCTTGATAACTGTGCGGAGAGCCGGGAACTGATCCGTTTGGCCGGACTGGAAAAAGAGGTTGTTACCGCGTCTCTGGCAAAGTTTGTCCGCTACCTGTGCCTGAACGGCCGGCTGCAGTGCATCCCGCAAAAACCATGGACGATCGTCCGCCAGCCGCTGATCCCCTGGAGCGCCAAGCTGCGGGTGCTGGCAGATGTGTGGAAGAGGCCGCTTAAGGGGGAACCTTCAGTGGCAGACTGGGTGGCTCACCGGTTCGGGGCAGCACTGGTACCTTTTGCTGATGCCGTTTTTACCGGGACCTATGCCGGTGATATTGAACGGTTGCGGATCGATGCGGTCATGCCCGGTGTCCGGGAGATGGAGCAGCGGCATGGCTCGGTTATCCGGGGCATGCTGGCAAAGATGCGGGCAGCGGGAAAGGAAAAGCGAACAAAAAGGGGCCTGCCGTCCATGATCAGCTTCAACAACGGTATGGCTGCCCTACCCCGACGTCTGGCTGCAAATCTGGCAGACATAATCGAGTACGGTACAACTGTCCAGGGGCTGACCAGGCAACCTGACGGCTGGTTGGTTCACAGCAACCGGGGCGAGGTGCGCTGTCGTAAACTCCTGCTTGCACTCCCGATCAATACATCCTTACAGATACTGGGCGCGGCGTTGCCTGTTATGCCGCCTCCTGTCTCCGCTATTCCGGAAGCAAGGATTTTCTCCGTACTGCTCGGCTTTGATTCCAGGGCGCAGATCCCTCATGGTTTTGGGTACCTGGCTCCGGAACAGGAGCAGCGTTTCACCCTGGGTGCCCTGTTTTCCTCACACATGTTTCCCGGTCGGGCCCCGGCCGGCCGGCAACTGGTGGAAGCGCTGGTGGGTGGTCGTCGCCACCCGGAACGGCTGCGTTTAAGTGATGCCGACCTTGTTGATGCGGTGTATCACGACCTCAGGCAACTCATGGAGTTGTCACCCCCGGTGTACAGCGCGGTGCTGCGGCCGTCGTCGGGTATCCCGCAATTGGAGCATGGCTACATGGGCCTTTTGCATTGGCGGCAGACCGTGCACACAACGCATGCGGATATGCGCTGCTGCGGGTTCGGGTGGCGGGGTGTCGGGATCAACGACATGGTCAGGGAGGCCCGCCAGGCCGTAGCGGCACTTGTGGAACAGAGCGGGGAAGAGCAGTCTGTTGAGGTGAAAAAGATCTACTTCTGATGCGGCCACGTGCTGCCGGTCATGCCGGCAACAGCGGTTTATCGTTTCAGTTGGGCGGTCAGTATCTCGATCTGTTGCCGAACCGCTGACTGCTGACTCATCTCTCTGGTGATGATTTTAACGGCATGCAGAACCGTTGAATGGTCACGATTGTACAGACTGCCGATATCAGCAAGAGACTGGTTGGTGAATTTGCGTGTCAGATACATGGCCATCTGCCGGGGGAAGGTGACGGTTCGTTTTCGGGAACGCGAACACAGCTCATCGATACTGACCCGGAACTGGCGGCCGATGAGATCACGGATACTTTCAGCTGTTACCTCCGCCGCACCGTCGGTTAATCCAAAGACCACGTCGCGGATCATTGCCAGGTCAGGTGTTGTCTCATGCAGGCAGCACTGGGCCTTGATACCGATGATGGCGTTTTCAATGCGACGCACGTCTCCTCTGAGGTATTCTGCCATAAATCCAACCTGATCGTCCGTGATGGGCAGGCCGTGTTGGCCCATCTTATGACGAATAATCCGTGCCCGTGTTTCAAAATCCGGTGACATGATGCCGGTCACCAGACCTGAGGCTATACGACTGCGGAAATCCTCGTCAAAGTCTGTCAGTTTATTAGGCGGGACAGCAGAGGTCAGGATCACCCGACGGCCTGATTTGATGAGATAATCGAGAATGGTGTTGAGTTCTTCCTGCGTCTTTGCCTTGCCGGTCAACGTGTGGATGTCTTCCACCAGCAGCATGTCGCAGTTGTTGACATATTTTTTGGAAAACAGCTCCATGGACTTGGCCCGGATGTTTTTGACCATGTCTGCAGTAAATTGCTGAGCCGTCAGATAGTGCAGGCGGGTGGAGGGGGCGGTCTGCAGCACCTGGTGGACCACAGCCTGGGTGAGGTGGCTTTTGCCCAAACCGGTGCTGCTGTTCATGAAAAGACAGTTGCCAAAGGTTTTCTCACCACCAGCCAGCGCTTTACAGGCAGATCCGGCCAGCATATTTGATTCGCCCATCATGAACTGGGCAAAGGTGAAGGCTGGATGGAGAGAGCGCAGCTTTGGGGTGGCGGCAGTCCCCGGCAACAGCAGCTGGCCTCTTTTATTGTTCTCAAAATGCTGGGTTTGCGGGTCGGCAACAAGGAGACGGACATCACTGAACTGACCGACCTCCCGGGCGACACGGCGGATTTGCTCCAGATACCGATCTTCGACCCAGGCGCAGAAAAAACGATCCGGTCCGGTGAGGGTAAGGATATCTCCTTCCTGAGGTTGACATTGAATCGGGCTGATCCATAAGTTCAACTCACTCTCCGATAAAAGACCGTGCAGGGATTTTTTGATCGTATTCCACATCATAGAAAGCTCTTCCTTTTGAGATAAGATACCTTGCCAGACATTTCCAATTTCTTGAATGGTCTCTGATCTACTGAAAAACCGATTGCCGGTCAAAAGCGATTTGTCCCGATTTTATCTTCAAAATGAGTCGGTTCTGTTGATATGAAAAGATCTGGCCGGGATCAGACTTTCCAAGACCTGCGATGCATAACCTGCACTGGCAGCGTTAAAATTAGAAAATATTTACTTATACACAGTTAAATCAAGTGGTTGTGATGTTAACCAGCAGTTTGTTAACAATTTGTCAACAAATCATGATCCCGGCAGAGCTCCATTTTCCTCGTTTTAGCTCAATAATACTCTATTTTTAGTTTAGCAGACACCGGCTGTCTTTAACTCCTTTTCATTCCATGCTTTCAGAAGGGAGGGAAGATGAAGAAAAAAAATGGTGGTTTTCGTTTTGTCGTTTTTTTAATAAAAACAGGATATAAGGAAACACAGCCGGTGAATGTGCCGGAAAAATGGAGTGTATTGCCCGGTTGTTTAATTGCAAAACGCAGGCAGCAGGGAAAGAGGCGTGACCGTCTGGGGGGTCTGTTTGCTTTGGAACTGTCTGGCACCTCTTCTTTATCGTGACAGGTGTGTACCGGGGCATGAAAAGCTGTTGACTGAAGAGTTACGATTTTTTATGAGACCACCTGGAAAGACAATGGGAGTAAAGAGAAATGCAGGGCTATGTGCAGATTTATACAGGTGACGGCAAAGGTAAAACCACCGCTGCCCTCGGTCTGGCGTTACGGGCCGCGGGGGCCGGACTGCGTGTGTATATCGGACAGTTTATCAAGAACGCTGCGTACAGCGAACTGAACATCCTGACCTGTCTTGCTGATCTCATCACTGTTGAACAGTTTGGCAGGGGATGCATGCTGGTCACGACGCCGGAGAAAGCCGATGTCGAGGCTGCCCGTGCCGGTCTTGCAACGCTGAAGGCAGTGCTGCACTCAAAAAAGTACGACCTGGTTGTTGCCGATGAGATCAATGTGGCCTGTGCCCTGGGGCTTCTTGGTGAGCAGGATCTGCTTGATCTCATTGCCGAGCGACCGGAGTCGGTGGAGCTGGTTCTCACCGGCCGCGGTGCACCGGAGGCGGTGATGGCGCAGGCTGATCTTGTGACAGACATGCGTGCGGTCAAACACTACTATGACCAGGGTGTGCAGGTTCGCAAAGGTATTGAAGTGTAACCAGGAGCAGCGGGCGTCTTGGTGAGGCTTCATGCACTGCCTCCACTTTAACGGGCACCCGGGAGAGGAACTATGAAAAAGCAAGCAGCCTGCCTGGCAGTGCTGGGAACCGGATCAGATGTGGGGAAATCGATTGTCACCACCGCCCTGTGCCGGATTCTGGTCAATCGGGGTCTTCGCGTGGCGCCGTTCAAGGCGCAGAATATGTCAAACAACTCCGGAGTCACCGCCGAAGGTGCAGAGATGGGGCGGGCCCAGATTGTGCAGGCTGAGGCCGCACGGGTTGCCCCACACTGTGATATGAACCCGGTTCTGCTCAAGCCGGTGAGCGATGTCGGTGCCCAGGTGGTGCTCAACGGTGCAGCCTGGATCGATGCCTCTGCCAGATCCTACACCGGTAAAAAAGAGTTTCTCTTTGCCGAGAGCCGGGCCGCCCTTGACCGGTTGCGGCAGCGGTATGATCTCATTCTGCTCGAAGGAGCCGGTTCCTGCGCCGAGGTCAATCTGATGGCGCATGATATTGTCAACCTGCGGATGGCTGCCTATGCCCGGGCGCCGGTCGTTCTGGTGGCTGATATCGACCGGGGCGGCGTGTTTGCCCAGATCGTTGGTACGCTTGCCTGTCTGTCGCCGGAGGAACAGGACCGGATCAGCGGCTTTGTCATCAACCGTTTCCGCGGCGACCTCACGTTGTTTCAACCGGGTATCGACTGGATTGAACAGCGGACCGGCAAACCGGTTTTTGGTGTCCTGCCCTGGTTTAAGCATTTTCATATCGAGGCAGAGGATGCAGTGGTCATCGAAGGCCCCAAGCTTGCCCGGCACAACTCTTTGGACGCTGATCGACCGACCATTGGTGTCATTCGACTTCCCCATATCTCCAACTTCACGGACTTTGATCCCCTGGCGCAACTGCCCGACTGCCGGCTGGTCTATCTTGAACAGCCGCAGTCGCTTGCTCAGTTGCAGGCGGTTATTCTGCCGGGTTCAAAGGCCACCAGTACAGATTTGCAATGGCTTGACCAGACGGGCTGGCAGGAGCGTCTTCGGCGGTATGTCGATGACGGTGGGCATCTGCTGGGTATTTGCGGCGGTTATCAGATGCTCGGCACCTGGGTACACGACCCGGACGGCATCGAAGGCCCGCCCGGCAGCACCAGGGGATTGGGGCTGCTGCCGGTGGAGACTGTGCTGAAGGCCCCGAAAACCACCACACGCACTGCTTTTACCTGGGGGGGTATTGCCGGGTACGGTTATGAGATTCACATGGGGCAGAGCAGGTGTCCCGACGGGCAGAGCCTGCTGTGTGTACAGGACCGCAACGGCACGTCCTGCAACGATGCTGATGGGTGCATCAGTGCTGATCAGCGGGTGATGGGCACCTATATGCACGGCTTTTTCGATACGCCGGCAATCACCCGCCGCTGGCTGAGTGGTATCGGCCTCAGTCATGTGGCTGTTGATCAGCTGCACGGCCCGGCTGCCCGTGATCGGGCCTATGACCAGTTGGCCGAGCATGCTGCAGCCTATCTTGACATCGAGGCGATCATCGCTTTGCTGCCGCGGGATCTGCAGGAACGGCTAAGTCACCGATCGTGACAACGCTGTCTCTGCTGCCGACCGGTTGTACTGCACCACGGTGTACACACCTGCTGACCTCTGATCCGTTTTTTCGTACCTGCATGGAGCCATTATGATACAAGGACATGGCGGCAATGTTGTCGAGCTGGCCGAAGAGCTGGGCTGCCGGCCGGAAGATATCACCGATATGAGCAGCAACATCAATCCTCTTGGTGCGTTACCCGGGCTGATCGAGTACCTCCAGGAGCGAATGGACCGGATCACGTCACTGCCCGAGGTCGATGCGCAGGGCGCTGTTCGTGCTGTTGCGGCCCTGCTTGGTGTGAGCGAGCAGCGGGTTCTGGCCGGTAACGGCACCACCCAGTTCATCTACACGGCCTGTGCTGTTCTGAAAAGCAGGCGGGTGCTGATCGTTGGCCCGACCTATGCCGATTACGCCGACGGTGCCCGCCTCCACGGGATCATGCCTGAATTTTTTCTCACCTCGCCAAACCTTGATTTTGCCGTGGATGTGGTGCGGCTCAGTGCGCGACTGACCGGGATTGACACTGTTTTCCTCTGCAATCCCAACAATCCAACGGGGCGGCTGATTCCCCATGCACAGTTAATGGAGTTGTGTACACAGCACCGCGAGGTCCGTTTTATCATTGATGAATCGTATCTGTCCTTTGCCCGGGAAGATCAGGGTATGTGCCAATGTGCACTGGACAACGTCATTGTTCTCTGGTCAGCCTCCAAAATCTTCGGCATACCGGGGTTGCGCGTTGGATTTTTAGTGGCTGATCCGTCTGTTATCGAACCCTTTCATCGCTACATGCAGCCCTGGTGCGTCAACAGTCTGGCCCAGGAGGCAGTACGGTATATCGGCGCCCATCCGGATACGGTTAACGCCTTCATCGATCAGACCCGCGCTCACCTGGACGCTGAAAGTGCACTGTTTCGGCAGCGGCTCGCCGCTGCACCCCTTATTGTCTATCCGAGCACCACCTCGTACCTGCTCATCGGTCTGCCGGAGGGACAAACCGCAGGCACTGTTTGCCGGGCCCTGGCTGAACAGCGTTTTCTCATCCGTAACTGCGCCAACTTTTACGGGCTTGATGAGGGATACATCCGCATCGCTTTGAAAGATGCGGCAGCAAACACTGCGGTGGCCCGGCATCTGGTCGCTCTTGTTCATTCACAACGATAAGTCTGTTATGGATCTTGCCGGTTATCTGGTCTGGTTGACCATTCCCGCCGCCTTCTGTCTGGACGCCTTGATCGGCGATCCCCGCTGGTTGCCGCATCCGATCCGCTGGATGGGGTGGGCCATCACCAAAACCGAGCCGCTGTGGCGGCGGTGGCTTGCCGGCGAACAGCTTGCCGGTTGGGCCTTTGCCGTGAGCCTGATCCTTGGGTGCTGGGGTGTGGCTGCTGCGGTTGTGTCCCTGGCCTGGCAGGTGCATGCGGTGGTCGGCTTTATGGTGGAGAGTGTGCTGCTCTTTTTTTGTCTGTCGGCCCGTTCTCTGCGGCAGGCAGCCATGGAAATTCATGCCTCGCTGGCCATCGGTGAGGTTGACCGGGCCCGTTCCCAGGTGAACATGATTGTGGGCCGGGATGTTGATCAGTATCAGGCCGATGATATAGCCCGGGCAACGGTGGAGACCGTGGCGGAGAACGCGGTCGACGGTGTGCTGTCACCGCTCTTTTTCGCTGCTATCGGTGGCGCACCCCTGGCCCTGGCCTACAAGATGGTCAATACCCTTGATTCAATGGTCGGCTATAAGAATGAGCGCTACCTGCTGTTTGGTCGGGCTGCGGCCCGCATAGATGATGTGGCGAATTTCCTGCCGGCCCGGCTTTCACCACTGTTGATTGCCCTGGCCGCCGGCCTGACCCCAGGTCTTACCGGTCTGCGTGCATTGAACGTTGCCCGGCAGGAGGGGAGGCATCATGCCAGCCCCAACGCCGGTTATCCGGAGGCAGCCTTTGCCGGTGCCCTGGGCGTGCGCCTTAACGGACCGAACTACTACCACGGGGTTCTGGTGGACAAACCGTATATCGGTGTAGGACTTGCTGCTGTAACACCGCAACACATTGCTGCCGCCTGCCGGCTTATGACCCGCACGGCCCTGATCGGTGCACTTGTTGCCTGGCTGGCGGTGAGCCGGTCTTTTTTGTGATCGTGTCTTTTGGGTTTGCTGCTCTTTACAAACCGGGCGGTCTCTCCTCCTCTTCAGTCAGGGTTTCAAAGCTGGCCACGATGTCCAGCAGCTCCGCCTGGATCGACTCCTGCCGTCCCTGGTGATAGTCGAGCTGAAGCTGCCTGAGGTGGCCCTCGATGTTGCGCTCGGCAGCCTGCATTGACGCCAGGCGGCTGGCGTTTTCGCTGGCCAGCGACTCGGCAAACGCGCGGTACAGGGCAACGAACAGGTGTTGCCGGATCAGCGATGAGAACAGCTCGCGCCACTGTATGCTGAAGGTCGGCAGCGAGCGTGAATTCCAGTCCCTGTTGGCCAGATGGTCCAGCCAGGCACGGTCGACGGGCAGCAGTTGCAGCGCCTGCAATCGTGAGTCAGTGAAGGCACCCGGCCTGTGATGGATGACCAGTAACCGGTCGATGTTGTCACTGAAACGCAACGCCTCGACCGCAAGCAACAGGTTGTGGACCGCTGGGCTGACGCCGGCAATCGAGCTCGGCATCGACAGCCGTTGTACCAGGGTGCAGCCCGCGTCTTCCAGCCTGCCCGCTGCTCGTGCGCCAACAACCAGCACTGCGGTGTCTCCGCGCTCGTTGCCGAGGGTGTCGAGCTGCTTCAGCGCGAAAGCCGTGACCTGCTCGTTGAAAGCGCCGCACATGCCCTGGTCGGAGCCGAACACGACCACCATCGTACGCATGCCGACCGCGACCTCGGGCGCGATGAATTCGGGGCGGTGGCGCAGGGCGATCTGCAGGCCGGCCTCGATGGTGCGATTGTACTCGGCCAGCGATTCCACAGCAGCCTCGTACTGGCGCACGCTGGAGGCGGCCATGGCCTTCATCACCCGGACCACGCCGTACAGGTCTTCGGCGGTGCTGATCCGGCGGCGCATTGATTCCAGGTTCCGGCTCATGGTGCAGCTTTCTTGGCAACAGTCAGCACCGTACCGATCACGCGCAGCAGCTCGGCGCGATCTTCGTCGACGAGCGGTTCGCCGGACTCCATGCGTTGACAGATTTTCGGTAACTGTCTGGTGACAGCGGTGCGGATCGCCTGTTCGCCCCTTGCAACCTGTTCCACCGGCACGGCGTTCAACAGTCCCTCACCGGCGGTCATCAGCACTGCAACCTGTTCGGCGACCGGCATCGGCCGGTACTGTTGCTGGCGGAGCACCTCGCGTACCCGACGGCCGCGTTCGAGCGTGGCAACCGAGGCCTCATCCAGCCGTGTGCCAAAGCGGGCAAAGACCTCCAGCTCCTCGAACTGGGTGTACGACAGCCGCAGTTCCCCGGCCACGGCGCGGTAGCAGGGTAGCTGCGCCTTGCCCCCCACCCGCGACACCGAACGGCCTACATCCACGGCCGGCAGGATGCCCTTGCGGAACTGCGTCGGCGACAGGACGATCTGACCGTCGGTGATGGAGATCAGGTTGGTGGGGATATAGGCGGAGATGTTCTGCGATTGGGTCTCGGCGATCGGCAGCGCGGTCAACGAGCCGCCGCCGCGCTCAGCACGCAGTTGGGTGGCGCGTTCGAGCAGTCGCGAATGCACGTAAAAGATGTCGCCCGGGTAGGCCTCGCGGCCGGGGGGTCGGCGCATCAGCAGCGACAGCTCGCGATAGGCGCGGGCGTGGCGGGTGAGGTCATCGTAGACGATCAGCACGTCGCGGCCCTGTTCCATGAAGTATTCGGCAATGGTTGTTGCCGCGTACGGGGCGATGTACTGGACGCCCGGCGGCTCGTCGCCCGAGGCGGTCACGATGATGCTGTAGCCCAGCGCATCGTGGCGGCGCAGGTGGGTGAGGAGCTCGGCCACCTCTGAAGTGCGCTGGCCGATGCTGCAGTACACGCACACCACGTTCCGGCCGCGCTGGTTGAGGATGGTGTCCAGGGCAATGGCGGTCTTGCCGGTCTGGCGGTCACCGAGGATCAGCTCGCGCTGGCCGCGGCCGATGGGCAGCAGCGAATCGATAACCTTCAGCCCGGTCTGCAACGGCCGGGTGACCGGTGCCCGGTGCAGGATCGGTGGCGCCGGTCGCTCGACCGGCCGCCGCTCGCGCGTACGCACCGGCCCGAGCTCGTCCAGTGGATTACCCAGCGCACCGACCACGCGGCCGAGCAGTGCACCGCCGACCGGCACATCAAGGATGCGACCTGTGCGGTGGGCAAAGCTGCCCGCCACCAGCGCGTTACCCGCACCCAGCAGCACCACGCCGACCTCGTCGGGATCGAGGTTGTAGGCCATCCCGAGCAGACCGCCATGCAGGCCCACCAGCTCCTCGGCCTGAACCCTGGCCAGGCCGCGCACCCGCGCCACTCCCGGGCCGACCGAAATTACTCTGCCGACCTCATGGGTCACCAGCTCCGCGCGCGTGCCCGCCAGCACCTGTGCGACGATGTCCAGTGTCAGCCTGACGGACGCGTGCAGCGACTCCTTCATTGCGCCGGCTGTCGTTGGCTTAGCGGTCGGCGGCATGATCCCGGGCGCTCTCGTCCAGGGCCTCGAAGACCCGTGCTTCCAGTCCTTCCAGCCAGGAGCCCAGGCTCCAGGCCAGGCGGTGTGAGCGGGCGCGCAGTTCGATGCCGCAGATCAGTTTCGGGTCGGTGCCGAAGTGCACCTGGATATCCTTGCCCAGATGCTCGCGCAGGGTTGCTGTCAGCGTGTCCCGGCCCTGCTGGTTGAGCGTGAAGGAGGTGTTGACTTCGACTTCGCCGCTGGAGTCGCGGATCGTTGCGATGATCGCCTCGCGCTGCTCCGGATCGAGGTCCTGGATCCGCTGCGCAAACACTTTCAGCATCTGCGCTTCCAGATCCGCGTCAGCCAGCTCCTTCAGGCCCTGACCGGCCAGGGTGAACACTCCCTGGCCAACGCGTTCGCGAAAGTCCTGCAGCAGGTCCTCACGCTCACGTTCCAACTTCCCGAGCCACTGCTGTTGGACCTTGGCGGCCTGCCGGCGTGCGTCCTCCAGCAGCACCTGGCGCCGCGCTTCGGCCTCATCAGCAGCGCGTGCGAGCATCTGTTCACGTTGCTGCTCAAACTCCCGGTTGCCGGCGCGGTACTTCTCGGCTTCCTTTGCAGCAACCTCGCGCTCACGTGCGGCCTCCTCCAGACGGTCGGCGATGCCTGCTTCCCGCTGGTCCATGGCACCGATGATCCGGTCGTAAAACAGGCGTTTAAGCAGCCATACCAGGACCAGAAAGTTGATAGCCTGGGCTACCAGCGTGAACCAGTCGACCGCCATGCTCAGCCTCCCGCAAGGCTCAGAAAGTGGTTCCAGAACGGGTTGGCGAAGATCAGGATCATTGACACGACAAAACAGTAGATCGCCGACGACTCGGTCATTGCCAGGCCGATGAACAGCGTGCGCGAAATCACCGGTGCGGCATCGGGTTGCTGGGCCAGCGCGCCCATCGCACGTGAGACCGCCCAGCCCTCGCCGATAGCGGTGATCGGGGCACCGATGCCGACAGTGGCTCCCGCCATGATGATTGAGATCATGCCGATCAGCTCAAGGCTCTCCACGGGTACTTCCTCCTTTGTTGTCGTTGTGTGGCCCGCCGAGTTGCTCCTCGTGGGCACGGGTGGCCGAGACGATGTAGACCAGCGCCAGGACCGAAAAGATGTAGGCCTGGATCACGCCGATCAGCAGGCCGAGAACACTCATGATGACCGGAAAGAACAGCGGCGCGATCGCCAGCGCCACCGCTGCGATCATGGTACCGCTCATCATGTTGCCGAACAGGCGGATCGACAGCGAGATCGTCCGCGTCAGTTCTGAGAGGATGTTGAACGGCAGCATGAGCCAGGTTGGCTGCAGGTACGTCTTCAGGTAGCCGCGCAGGCCCTGGGACATAGTGCCGAAGACAGGCACCGCCACGAACACGCACAGCGCCAGCGCCGTGGTGGTCGAGAGCGAGCCGGTGGGTGCCTGGAACCCTGGTACTACGACCAGGACATTGGACGTCACGATGAACAGGAACAGCGTGCCGATAAAGGGCAGGTAGCGGTCTGCGTCGACGTCGACCACGCCGCGGATCTGCCCGCGGATGCCATCGAGCACGATCTCCAGCAGCAGCTGTCCGCGCGACACCGAAGTCCCGCCCGTCAGTCTGCACGTAATCAGCCACGAGCCACCGGCCAAAAGCGCCATCACCACCCAGGTGAACACTAAAGTGGCGCTGATTGCAAATGGACCGAACTGCCAGTAGACGATGGCATCAGGCGTGATGGTCATGGTTCCACTCCTTTGCACGGCGCCTGCGGGAAGCAGTCGGGCCGCAGTCGCGACAGCATCACCTGGCGCACGATAATGAAGCCGGCCAGGCATACCAGCAGGCGCTGCCAGCTGCCGTCCATCACCAGGTACATGCCCGTCACCACCAGCGCCGTGCGTAGCACGAAGCTCAGTGCAAACAGCAGCGTCGGGTTGCGTGTGCGTGCCAGCCGCTGTACAGTCAACCACAGGCCGCCGAAATAGAGCAGGCCCAGGCCGAGCCCGGCCACCAGTGCCAACAGCAGGAGAAGCGCGGTGTTCATTGGTCGGCCTCCTGTTCTGCTTCGTCCTTCTCGATCATCCTTGACTCCTGATTGACCCAATACCACGCATTGAGGCAACCCAGTGCGACCCCGCCCAGCAGCAGTGCCAGGGTCCACGAGAGATCGCCCGGCCAGCGGCGGTCGATCCACAGTCCCAAAAACGTCCCGGCCACGGTCGGCACGGTCACAGACCAGCCAACGATGCCGGCCGCCCCCAGGCCGTGCCAGAGGGTGCGGTCGCGGCGGCTGCGCATCCGGACCTTGCGCGCTTCCCTGGCGCCGATCTCCTCGTCCAGTCCACGCGGCGGCTCATTCGACGGTATGGGATCGCGTTCAGGCATGTCTGCGCCCGTCCCAGTCCAGGACCTGTTGCACCAGACTGGCCTCCAGCCGGTCCAGGGCGTGACGAGCCTGCTGTTCCTGTTCGCCCTGTTCGCGGAACTGCGCCAGCACCGCCTGCTGCAGCTCGCCCAATTTGCCCTGCAGGGCGTTCCAGGTGGACACCCGGACGTCTGTGCCGTGCTTGACCAGCAGGCCTTCGTCCACCGCGAAAAAGGTCTCTTCACCGTCTGCAGAGGTCAGGGTGAGAATGCCTGGGACCAGCACTGCCACAAAGTCGACATGACGCGGCAGCAGGCAGAACGATCCGTCACTCGCCTCAGCCACCAGTTTTGCGGCCTGCTGCTCTGCCAGCACGCCCGAGGGCACGATGACCTTGATCCGCATGGTCATTGAACTACCCTCCGTGCTCATGGCTTCTTCGCCTCATCGACTGTGCCGATCATGTACAGCGCCTGCTCGGGATAGCCGGAGAACTCGTCGTTGAGGATACGCTCGCAGCCGTCCAGCGTGTCCTCCAGCTCCACCATGGCGCCGCCCATGCCGGTGAACTGCCCGGTGGTGAAGAATGGCTGGGTCAGGAACCGCTCCAGCCGCCGCGCCCGGTGCACACGTCGCTGGTCGTCGCGTGACAGTTCCTCCAGCCCGAGCATGGCGATCACGTCCTTGAGTTCGTCGTAGGCGGCCTGGGTCTCGCGGACCTTGCGCGCCACCTCGTAGTGGCGCTCGCCCACCATCGACGGGGTCAGCATCTTCGACTCCGAGCGTAGCGGGTCCACGGCCGGATAGAAGCCTTGGCTTGCGCGCTCGCGTGAGAGTACGATCAGCGCCGACAGGTGACCGAAGGTGTGTGTGATGGCCGGGTCGGTGAAATCATCCGCCGGCACGTACACAGCCTGCACCGAAGTGATCGCTGCGCCCCTGGTGGTGCAGATGCGCTCCTGCAGCTCGGCCAGCTCGGTGCCCAAGGTGGGCTGATAGCCCATGCGCGAGGGCAGCCGACCCAGCAGACCGGAGACTTCGGAACCGGCCTGGATGAAACGGAACACGTTGTCGATCAGCAGCAGTACGTCCCGGCGGGCGTCGTCACGAAAGTACTCGGCCACGGTCAGCGCCGCGTGCCCGATCCGGAAGCGTGCGCCCGGTGGCTCGTTCATCTGTCCGAACATCAGCACGGTGTTATCGCGCACGCCGGCCGCCTCCACGTCGCGCACCATCTCTTCGGCCTCGCGCGAGCGTTCGCCGATGCCGCAGAACACCGTGACTCCGCCATGGCGTCCGGCAACGTTGTTGATCAGCTCGGTGATCAGCACTGTCTTGCCCACCCCGGCACCGCCGAACAGACCCGCCTTGCCGCCGCGCGCGAGCGGGGTCAGGAGATCGATGGCCTTGATTCCGGTGACGAAGATTTCCGAGGTGGCGCCCTGGTCGACGAGCGATACCGGCTGCCCGTAGAGCGGACGCCACTCACCGCCATGCAGGTCCTCACCGGCGTCGATCGCATTGCCGAACACGTTGACCACACGGCCCAGCATCCGTTCGCCCACCGGCACCCGCAGCGGGTGGCCCGAATCGTAGATCGGCGTGCCCCGAGCCAGGCCGGCGGTCGGGTTAAGGGCGATACCGCGGATGGTTTCCGTATCAACATGACCAACCACTTCGACCACGACCTCGCGGTCTGTCCCCACGTGCAGTTCGCTATGGAACTCCGGAAGGCCGCCAGGGAAATGGGCATCCACCACGCTGCCACGTACCGACAGCACGGTGCCCTGGGAATGGTCGTGATCGGTATTCATTGCGTGCTCACCTCCTGGTGACAGCAGCCGCAGCTGCGGTTCTTCTACAAGCCCCCCGGCATCGTGCGTGTCCGGAACACGGCACACGACCCTGTCGGCAACGCCTTCGCAGGATGGAGACGACAGCAGAGTCTCGACCTCTTCGCGCCACCTGTCTGCAAGCCAGTGATTCGGAACCACTTTTCAATGATTTTGCCGGTCACCGACCTGGACGGCGATACCCCGGCTTGCAACCCTGCGAAGAGAGCCATCGTGGGTGCATCGGATGGACGAAGGCAAGTTGATTTTCGCTGTGGTCATGGAGCATCCGCCGCTCCACACCTTCAGAAGGATCGTCGTCCGTTGTTCGGGCGAGCGGAAGGTCACGTCGTTCTCTGACCTGGACCTGTGCATGATGTTGCACAGCTGACCTTTTACGAGAGTCTTCGGGATACAGGCCCTTTCGATTGGGGTAATTGCCGGCAAAGGGGGCACTGCCGACCAGATCCGTTTCGCCTGGTTTATTCAGGATCCTGAAACCGGCAAGGAACTCTCGTTTGTCACCAACGCAGGCCATCTGGATGCACAGACCATTTCCGAGCTGTACAAAGAGCGTTGGCGGATCGAATTCTTTTTCAAAGGGATAAGGGGCACCCTCAAAATTAAAACTTTTCCTGGAATAGTATACAATGCGGTGATGACTCAAACCTGGATCGCCCTGAGTGTTTACTTACTCTTTGCTTTTTTGAAATTCAAGACCAAACTGGGCGCATTACTGCAGCAGATGCTGCGTTTGCTCCAACTTAATCAGCCCTTTCAAAGCGCCTGATCAGAATCTGTCATTTACTTCTATGCAGTTTTTGTTATTGCAAAATCTATGAGCCAGCAGTGGTTTCACATACAAAAAATTACAGGTAAACATACAGGTAAACAGTTAGTAACTATTCAGCATCTTCGAGGTATCGGATTTGAGTTGACACCAAAGGAGACGTGAACAACGGGCAATAAGGGAATGAAAAACCGGGGAAGCTGGAGAGCAGGCGGACGGGTAGAAGTCGGCCTGGCAGGCTGAAAACAACAAGACCCCGATGGAATCACTCACAGGGTCTTACGTTCAGGAAGAACCGCTTATGTTCAGCGGCGTATTTTTGGCTTCCCGTTTGCAACCCTCTTCATAACCGTACTCGTTCTCCGGATGTTAACCGAAAAGATTCAATGTCAAAGGGTTATCAGAGATCAGGCCGTTCCCGGTGAGGCGGGGACGGTGTTGAATTATATTTTCCCATCTCCACAGGCTGCCACATCGACCCCTCTCGCCAGAGATATAACCAGCGGCAACGCCGAGTTTTTCAGCACGGAGTTTCGCTTGCTCGATGAACAACGGGCCCATGTCGCTGCTGATGACGCCGTGGTCACGCGGCCAAATGTACAGCATCTCCTTTTCGGGCATTTTCTATTCAGTTCCTTAATGCCTGTTTTTTCGCCAGTTCCTTGGATCGATCCACAGCTTCCACTTTCGTATGGTGGTTATTGGATGCCCTTGATGCTTCCTTTTTGCGTTCGCAGACCGCTGCGAGTATTCGATCAATACACGCATCAAAATCCTCTTCGATTTCATGCTGCCACAGGCGAATCACCGTCCAGCCCATCTGTCCTAATTTACGATGGTTTGCGGCGTCCCGTTCCCGGTTCTTGTTTATCTTCTTTTTCCAAAAATCAGAGACCTTTTCCTCCCAGGAAGAGAATCCGTATCCGTGCCAAAAATCACCGTCCACGAACACGGCGATTCGGGCCTTTCTGAAAACAACGTCCGGTTTGCCTGGTAAATCTTTGACGTGCTTGCGGAACCTCAATCCTCTTCTGTGCAGAGCGGAGCGTACCCGCATCTCAAGACCGGTATCCTTGCTTTTGATGCGGGACATGCAGTAGCTGCGTTGTTCGGGGGTCAGATTGTCCGGCATCAGTCTTACCCCTGATACAAACTGAAAACCCTGGCCATTTCCTTTCGTCCGGGCAAATGGAGCTTCGGCGGTACAGTCGTCAGAACGTTGAAATTTTGTGGCGTGCTCGGGCAGATCGTTTTAAAATCGCACTTTTTGCATTTTTCAGGATGCGGCCGCATTGGGAAATCCGAGCCGAGAATGCCCGTGACCGCCCATTCGATGTTTGCGAGTGCTGCATCCATCGCCGCGTTGTATTGTTGCGGCGTCAACTCGTTTTTCAAGACCTGGTCGATATTCATATGAATTCAGCTCCCCTTTTTGATGGCCAGGTCCCGGTGCTGTTCCGCAGTGCTCGTTTGATGCTTTTGCCGTGTGCCGCGATGAACGGCGGCGGCAGGGCGTTGCCGATCATCAAAGCCACGGCTGACTTGTTGTTAGTGGCCGGAAACTTGTATCGGCGGGGAAAACCCTGTAGAAGAGCCGCCTCGCGCATGGTGATGGCCCGATCCTCCTCCGGGTGTAGGAACCGCCCCTTTGAGGGATTGAAGCATCCACTGGTGATCGTCGGGGCCACATCCTTCCAAGCCATGCGCCCGTAGACATCCTTGAACCCGTTGCATCGCTTGTGACACTCGAGCTGATACTCATCCGGAAGGTCTCTGCGGCTACCACCGTCCTTGGGAATGCGTTGGATGATTTCCATGATCTTAGGTGTCCTATTTTCCGGCATATCGTGTACTGCATCGCCACTTTCTCCTGCTCTTGGTAATCCGCCTATGGCGTCCTCCACCGTTTTCATTCTGCCGGCGTTTTCAACGAAAGGTATTTCCATGCCCACCCCAGCCAAATAGATCAATCTACGCCTTCGTTGCGGCACACCAAAGTCAGCTGCATTCAGGACGCGGTGGTCGCCCAGATAGCCAAGTTTCTTTAGCTTTTTGCAAAACACCGCGAATCGCTCATCGTTGCGGAGCCCAGGCACGTTTTCCATCATAACGGTTCGGGGACGGAGCGCTTCCACATATCGCTGGAATTCCAGTAGGAGATCGTTGCGTGGGTCTTCCACACTGACCGCTCCGTTCAGGGTCCGCATTCTGGAGAAACCCTGACACGGCGGGCATCCCGCCAGGAGATCAAGGCCGCCTTTCTTCAACCCGAGCGTGTCGAGCAGTTCCTGCGGATCAAGTTCTCTGATGTCCCTTTCCCATAGTGTGACATCACGATGGTTCGCCTTGTAGGTCGTGACGGACAGCGGGTCGATATCCACCGCGCCTAAGACCCTGAACCCGGCTTTTTTTAGCCCTACCGTCAGGCCGCCGCAACCGCAGAACAGGTCAACGGCGGTGGGCTTTCCGCCATCGTTGAAAATAGGACAAAGATTCTGTTTCGTTTTGCCTCTCATCGGGAAAACCTTTTATTTCGGATGAGTGCTCTCCATGATCGTTTTCGGGGGGGTTACTTACCGACTGCCGACTTAACCGCCCGTGCCGATATAACGGGACCTGCACGTTCCAGCAGGGACGCCTGTGATTCCCTTGATTTCCGCCGCTCCCCGCCTCATCGATTACATCGCCAATGTCTTGAGCACCGCGCGGTCCACGTCGCCGTAGAAGACCACGTCCAGACGTTCGATCACATCTTCCGGCAATCCGGCAAATTGCGTTTTGTTGGAAACGGGGACCAAGGCGCGGTAAGCGCCTGATTCCAGCGCAAGCTGCAAAGGTTCAGTAATCGAGGCCGGACCCTTGATATTTCCCTGAATGGTCAGGTCACCGAGAACCACCGTCCCGGCCTGCACGTGGCGGTTACGGACCACGGAAATGATGGCGGTGAAAAAGGCCACGCCGCAAGGACAATCGATGCGGCCGCCCGAGAGGTCCACCGCTTCGGCATAGATGTCCTTCTGCGCCAGCAACTGTGTCAGACCGAGTTTTTCCTTGACGTTCTGCAGATAACTGAACGCCCGGTTGAGGGATTCTTTCAGTGACTTCTCAAGGCCGGTCGGGGTCCGGAGCTTGCCTGTGCCCGCCGTCAAGGTGATCTCAAGCCGGAACAAAGCAACCTTGGCTTCAGCATCCACCGCGGCTGTGTAAACCGTGCCCGGAGGCAGTGGGTCCTGCGAAATGACTCCGGCCCCTCCTTGTTCGGCAACACCCACGGAGCGTTCAGTGTCGTCGGCGAGATCGATATAAGAAAAGCTGGTCTTGTAAAATTCAAAAGAGCCGCGTTTCTTGAGCTGCTCTTTCACCCGGCGGCGCCCCTCCAGGGCCAGCTCAACATACTCCGTGAGTTCCTCCTTCGTCCAGTCTCCACCCGGGTGGAGGATTTTGAGAAGGCCGCTCACCGTTTTTTTGGCTGCTGTGGCGTCTCTGCCTTCAACATGCGACCCGAAACGGAAAATTCGCTCGGCCTCGTCGAAGCGGTTTTGTTTTCTGAGCACCCGAAACGCTTCGGCCAGATAATCGGTGACGAAGCCGTAACGGGTCGTGAGTATGTCCCGAGAGCTTTTGGGAACCTCCCAGCCGGGCAGATAAAAATGTATCCGGTCAAGCAGCGCCAAGTCAAATTCCCGGGGAAGCGGTTGGAAAAGGTCCATGGCGGAGTTTTGGACCAGGCTTTCCACCGGCTGATTGAGGTTGCCGATGAATACCAGGGAAGCATCAGCCAACACCTGTGTGATACCGCGGCTGAAACGACCGTTGGCCATGTAGTCCTTCATAATTTGGACCGCGTCAGGGTCGGTGATCTTCATACCGCCGACTTCGTCGAAGGCCACGACATCCCAATGCCCAACCAGCCCGACTTGACGTCGGGCGTTATTGTAAAACAGATTCGCCGTGCTTGCCTTGCCGCCCGAAAGCAGCATGCAGTACGGTGACATCTCGCTGAAAGCATAGGATTTACCGGTACCGCGGGGACCGAGTTCGATGAAGTTATAGTTTTTTTCGACAAATGGGATAAGCCGGGTGAGCAACAGCATCTTCAATCTGTGCTCCATCCTCATCGGCTCAAGGCCCACACTCCTGAGGAGGAGGTCGATCCACTCGTCCCTTGTCATCCCGCCCCTGCCTTCCAGGTACTCTTCCAGATCAAAACGGGCGAGCTGGATTGGTTTCAGATCGACGATATGGAAGGGGCTGTCCTTTTTGCCCTCTTCAGTCAATCTGAACTCAACATCAATGACGGCCCAGATGCCGCCCTCAAGCAGTCGTTCGTATCGTCGGTAAAACTCCTCGGGGATGTGTATCTTGGCGTAGCCGAAATGGTCCATTGAGGCCCAGTACTTGTTTTCGCTTGGAAGGAAACGGACTTCAACGCGGTCGATGAACCGATGTCTGCCTTTCTGCTCAACCATGGACTGGGCCTTGTTCGCCTCGTCATGTCGGAAATAATTCGCGGTCAAGGTCTCTTTAACGGCATCGACACCGATGCGAATCTCCTCGTTGTTGTCCGAAGCGCAGTATTTGCCCAAGAGATACTCAAGCACATAGGATGGCACGTTTTCGCCGCCTTTAATCTGGTGCAAAAGGTCCTTGCGCACCACCTTCCCAGCGAAAATACGGCTCACTTTCTGATCTAGAAGGTCAATTTCCATATTCCACCTGTAGAGCTGTTGCAGGATTAAAAGAGGCATCCTTAAGTTTGCGGTTCTTCAGGCTGTAGATACCTACCCACTATTGTTGCGCTACCGACGCGTCTCACAAACAAGTCGGTCCAAATCCCTCATCAGCTTTGCGTAGGATGGAGAGCGACGCTGTACACCGGCAGCAAGTGACAACGCGCCGGTAAGCTGAAGCTGATGAGTCGTTTCTTCATATGGACAAGATAAAAGATCCGCAATAAGTCTCTTGCATCCGGCATGCGCTTCAGGCTCCAACTCACCTGGAATCCTATTCCCAGCGGGCAAAAGCTGAGCCTGACGAATGGAAGTAAGACTCGCCAGGAACCAAGCTTCATACTCCCGATTGGCGACTACCACGGCTAGCGGAATATGCGAAGCGACGGCACGTGCTCGAGCCAAAAGTACAGGCCCTAATCCATTATCCCGCCCTCTTTTTAGACATTCATCATCAGCGTCGACAATAACTAGAATCGCGTCAGGACGGATCCTAACGGCGGCTTCAATATAATGCTCAATACCGATGTGGCGTTGACTGTCGTAGGCGGCCTTCAATTTCCCGCAACCTTTTGCATTAACGGCTAAATCCGTTACTTCAAAATATTTGTCAAACCTACGATGGTAAAGCCATCGCCTGATGAGACAGGGGACCGCCCTTTCTTCTCCAAATCCTTCGACAACGGGTACGATCTTTTTTTTTCTTCTCATTTTAATCCACCGTTCAGAGCGAACAGGTCCTCTTTAAAAATCTCCGGTTGCGGATCAGGCCAAAGGGTATTGGATCTCAACATCCAACCTACTGTATCAATCGGATTCACTGAATCTTGGGTTTCTTTGCTGAGACGGTATATTCGGCTTTCACCGTCCCGCCATTCGATCACCCGGACCCGTTCGCCGGTCACCGACGGATGGCTCAGGACTTCCGGGGAGTGGGATGTTAAAACCACCCGCATTCTGTTGGAACTCGCCAGCGCCGCATCCAACAACACCGCCAGTGCGCCCGGATGCACGGAATTCTCAATTTCGTCGATAAGAACAACAGTCGGAAACGGATTCTGTTTTAAGGATAACAGGACGCCCAAGCTTCTCAAGGTGCCTTGGGAAACCTGACTTGCATCGAACGTTATTTTTCCGTGCCCCTGTCTTTGAACAAACTGGACAACCCTCCGACCCAACAAAGCATGAGCGTGGATATCGTCAATAGCATCAGTGATTATTCCTATCCGCTCATTGATCCATCGATGAGCATCTGAACCCTCCACTGCTTTCAGAACATCACCTGCATTAGCGCCATCGCGATCCAGAGTCGAACGCTCCCTGATCTCCTGCGCCGTAGCCATGTGAGCGGGGGAAAGTTCGTATGCACGCAAATTGCGGATGGTATTCAATACGAGTTCCCAAAGACTGTCCGCACGGGCGATCAACGGCAAAACAAGATTCCCGGCAGGGGGCGATACATCAGACTTCCGCAAGGAGGTAAAAGTTTGGTCTCTTCGTTCGAAAGAGGTTTCTTTTGATGAAATTAAACACTCTCGTATGTGTGAGGATGATGTATCCTTTATTCCTTGAACCTCAAAACCATATACCACCTGCGCCTGCCGTCCGCCGGGAAACATGATACGGAAGACGACAGCAAGACCCATCGGCGATTTTCTTCCCTTGTCGGATTTAACCCGTTGGACCTTATGCAATCCCCCTCTGCGGTCCAAGGCATTTTCCAGGCTGTCACTCACCGCTTCCCGAAGCAGGTCAACGGCGTCAAGAAGACTTGACTTGCCAGCCCCATTCCGCCCCACCAGGAAAGTCAGATCGGAAAGCGACAGACGAGCGTTTTCGAACGCCCTAAATCTCTTCAATCTAATCTCTTCAACGATAATTTGAAGCGAACCAGTCATCTTCTTCTCCAGTATCCTTAAGTTGGGCGGGGCATTGTTTTAGCAGCGCAAATGCGGAATACTTATTAATCAGTACATAAATCACCGAACATTTCGGTGTATTTGATGATAGGATGGCGAAAGAATCCCTTTATCTTGTCCGTGAGCTGTTGGAGTGATTGCATGATGGTGATCACCCGTTCGTGGAATTCTTTTTTACCGCCATGCGACATGCGGCCCATGTTATGGTTTTTCAAATAATTCCAAACAAGTTCATCGGGGTTCAGCTCGGGGGAATAGGGCGGCAAGTGGAAGAGTCTCAATTTACCTTTTGTATTTCGAACAAACTCTCGAACTTTCTCCGATCGATGAACGGAATGATTGTCGACAATCAAAAAGACAGGAGCCGTGGCATTGGCAATCAGTCGGCCGAGAAATTCACAAAACACTTCGGAGTTCACCGTGTTCTCCGTGGCCATAAACCGCAACTCCCCTTTGGGGCTGATCGCGGAGAGCACATTCACCTTGAAACGGGCGCCCGTCGTGGCAACCACCGGTGTCTTCCCCTTAGGAGCCCAGGTGGTTCCGGAATGATAGTCGGACCGAACAGAGGCCTCGTCTCCAAAATAGATAGCAGCACCTTCCTGCTTGGCCAGTTTTTTGATCGCAGGAAAATCCTTGGCCATCCAGTCGACGACAAGCGTCTGATCCTGTTGGTAGGCACGGTGAACAGGACGTTGCGGGCTCAAGCCAAGTTTGTGCAGCAATCGGCCAACAGACACATCGCTCAATCGAACACTGAACTCCCGACTGATCAGTTCCCGAACCATGCCCCGTGTCCAAAGCGCAAAGGGAAATTTCAATTGTCGAGGGTCTCTGCCGACAACCAAGCGATAGATTTTCTGCAAATCCTTGCCCGCAAGCTTCGAAGGACGGCCGGTGGCCTTGCTGCTCCTCAGCGCCTCGACTCCTCCTTCTCGATACTTGGCAATCCATTCGTAGATGCGAGGCCGAGTAAGACCCAACGCCTTGATGACAACTTCGGGACTTTCCCCTGCCTCGACTCGCTTCACAGCACGTATACGGATCTCTTCAAGGGCCTTGCGATTTATTTTACGTCCATCGAATTCGTTCGTGAGCAGAATATACCATGTGTCCGCTAATTTATGAACTTGTTAATATGTTAATTCGGATCTTATTTTGCCACATAATTTAATCCATCATAGCGCTTTTCAGCTTGCGTCTCGCCCACACGACGCGCGTCTGCGGATCGCTCACCCTGATTTCGATCTCCGCCCCATTGAAATCAGGATCGATCAATACAGGAACGGGGGTTTCTTTGCCCGCCGGTAAACTCACCTCACGGGTCTTCTCGTCCCGTGCCTCACAGTCGGCCGCCTCACCCACCACCTTGGATTTGATACTTGATCCGCCGTAAGCTTCAATTTTTACAGATATCGGCGGGTCTCCTGAGATACCCATTTGTTTGACCACATAGACTATCGTCAGGCCGATAACACGGCTGGTGAACTTATCCGACCGATAACGGACGTCGATCTCCGGCTTACCTGCAGTTGTTTGTTTCTCCCGTCCGGCCCGAAAAACAATCACCGGCACAATCGCCTCCTGGAGGCTCAGCCCCCCATGGAAGTAGCCGTCACCGTCTGAAAAAACGCGGAACCCGACAGGCAGGCAGACCTCCTGCACATCTCCTTGAACCCCCACATGGCCCGCCTTCAGGGTGACGGTCCCGGCGGATCGGGCAAGGCCCGAACCCAGAAGGCACCGGCGCTTGGACGCTGGCCAGCCGCCCGGAGGGGTCTGAACCACATCGCCAGCCGGAATTTCCGGCAGCATCATGTGGCCGTGGTCGGCACTGATCACTACGCGGTCGATCCCCTGAGACACCACCCACCGTACCGCGGCCGCGATATCTCCGATCACATCCGAGAGGCAGCGCCGGGCGCGCCAGGCTCCGAGGTTTTCAGCCACAGCATCCGGGTCCTGGGTGCGCACCACGAAGAGGTCAGCTTTCTTCAGATTCGCGGCGGCTTTCTTGGGTGAACCGAGCAGGTCGTCCAAAGTGGTTTCGAAAAACCGGTCTCCGTAGGTGTCGGCCAACAGTTTCATACGGTCCGCCGATGTCTTCAGCAGGCGGGTTCCGAGGGCCGGGACAAGGCCCCCGTCCTTTTCGACAAGTCGTAGCATCCCGTCCGCACCCGGCATGAGCGCCGCCATGCCGCAGCCGGTCACCGTCGGGACCACCCCGGCGGCGTAGCTGATGTGGACTTCACCCGTTCCAGCCAAGACTTCACCTAAATCACGGCCCATTTCGTAGCGGAGGGAATCCACCATGAAAAACGCGGTTTTCTCGCGACGTTCCAGTAACGGGGCTACATGTTCGTCGAAAATGCGGGTCTGCCTCGGTGCTCCGTCCGGCGGCCAACCCTCCGCCTGAACCGCTGCAAGGAATGCATCCTGCAAAACCGTGACGGCTTCGCGATAGCGACAACGGCAGAGGTCGACGACCGGGGCGATGACATCATCGTCGGTACAGGCGGTGAGGGCCGTTTCAAACAGGCGCGACACCCGGTCGAGGTCCGACCAACCGCCCTTAGTGTACGCGTTCATCAGAGCCGTGAGGTTCTTTTTCCCCGTCAAGTCCCCCGAAACCGCAGCGGCGGATTCAATCATGGCGGCCGCCCTTTCAAGGGCCGTCCAGGCTGGCGACCTCTGCGGGTCATTCCGCCAAATCGACCGTCTTCGGTTTTCGATCACCGTTCGAGCCACGGTCGAATCGCCGGTGACGACACGCCCGACCGCGCGGCCGAGCAGACGCCGTTCCTCGAAAGGGAAAGTGTCGCGTTCGCCGGGGTCGAAATCTTTCGGCATCAAATCCGGCAGGCGGAGCCCGCTTTCGATCTCCTGCGCCAACTCGACATAGGTTTTGCGCAGATACGTGTCACTGCGCATCCTGTCACAGGCCGCAAAGACCACGGACTTCGCTTCGACGTCCGCGCGCGGCACGGCGCTCAAGGCTTCGGGAACGTTTTCCGGAAGATCAAACACGAACTCGCTGAACAAGATGTATTCGGCGGCTTTCGGCCTCAGCACATTCCAGTCGCGGTCGCTGCCGGTGGATTTGAACCCGACGACGGTAGCGAGCAACCGCAGCAGCTCGTCTACACAGCCCGGCTTAGCGGCGACTTCCTTTGCTTTCGTTGTGTTGCACAGGAACGATGCGATAATTTCCGCCGGGGTTTCCGTCCGGAATACGTCGTTCAGCAGCGGCCAACGCTGCGTTTTTTCCAAGCCGTCCAGAAGGGCGATATCCGGCTTCCCTTCGCGGAAAAGCCTTGTGATCTCGTCGGCCTTGTCCGGCATGGCCTGGCGGGCGAGCGATTCAAGCTCCTGGTCCTCGGTGTCGCCGAAGGGTGCGCCCGCCATAGCGTAGACCTCGAAGGGATCCCGCATTTTCTCTTCCTCTCCCGCGCCCCGACGGCGCGGTATGTAGATGAGCAGGCAGCGGCCCCGTTCCGAGGGGTTTTCAGATTCGTTCATCAGCCGGTAAATCTCGTCGGCTCGGCGGCGCGTCTTAAGGACCGAGGCTTCGGTGGACAGCACCTCGCAGTTCGGCGCGTTGAACTCCGCAGCAAAGGATCTGAAATTTCCTTCGGCGTCGTACCAGACCACGATGCGACGGTCGCCCAAAAGATCGACAAGCTTTTTATGCAGAAACGAGGTGAACTTCATCGGGCGGCCTCCTCATCTGCGGACGACATCTGAGAATTTTTCATGGGATCACCGGTTCACCGCACGCCGAAAGAATCGTATTGATGAATGCCTTAAGTTCCTGACATTGGTTGATCGCGATTGACAAATCGTTCTCTCTGAGAATCCGCCCGGCGTCACGAGGTTTTATGTAGCTGTCCCGGCATTTGCCGATCTCAAAGATTTCCTTGATTCGGTATGCAGGTGGGTTTTGATGGTTCACGGTTTCCGGATTGCCGCTGGGGGCACCTCTGTTATGCTTCGCCAATTTTTGGATCGTCGTCCAGTAAGGCAGCAGCCAAGCCTCAAAATCATATTGGGCGGCATGGGGATGAAACCTCGGCTCTTTTCCCACCCATTGCCTCATTTTATTCTTGGCGTCTTGCGCATCGATGAAATCGGGAGGATTTGTGCCGGTATACACATCGGTCAGTGCAATCACATGATCAGCGGGTTTACCCCCACCCAAAAGGTTTTCCACGACTCGTCTTAATTTGTCCTCTTTGGGGATGCGGCCGTCGTAAGGAAAAACATCCAGCTTGGGTGTCTTGGTGGCCAGACGATTTTTCAAAAAATCCTGTAGGTACGGAAGAAACGCCTTTTCGGTTTTGCCTTCGACGATGATGGATATTTTCATGACCGACCTCCCATCCGGCCCATCCGCCATACTTCGTCAAGGCTGTATTCAGCCAACCATCGGTCAATATCCAATGAGTCGGCCCATGTCGCCGATGCACATCCGTTGTCGTCCAGATCCATCACCACCACTTCTTCCGGTTTTAAGAAGCGTATGAACCTATCCGAATGTGTGGCGACAACCAATTGCGTTCGTTGTGCGGCCTCGCGCATAAGATCCGCCAGCAGGCCCAGCAATTCCGGATGCAAACTGACCTCGGGTTCGTCGATCATGGTAATGGTTGAAAGATGAGGGCTTTGCAGTAATGCTGTGAGCCATAGAAATCGAAGAGTTCCTTCAGACAGTTCATTCATATAGATCGGCTTGCTGAACTTTTTGTCTTTCCAGGTCATGGCCAACATTCCGGCCGCCACCGGTGGAAAATTCAGCTCTTCGAAATCCGGAAAAGCCGTTTTCAAAGCGTCCAGAACAGCCTCATATCGATCACGATCTCCCTCACGCAGGTAATATAAATACGGAATCAAGTCCGAACCATCATGTCCGGGCAAGGTGGCTGGTTTCATGGGTTGCGGCATTTTCACCGGGGCACGGGGGCCTACATCCAAGACGTGATACTGGGTGGCGGTTGCCAAGATGCGTCTTAGTTCCTCAGGTTGCCGAAACATTTTCGGCACCTGGGAGAGTGAAGTTTCCAAGGGGTCGTGTTCCCAATCGGGACGAACGAGGTGATTTGCCTCTGTTTCGTAGTACTTGATGTCGCCGTACGACGAATCGATGTGACGGAACGGGTCACTAAAACCCGGCCGCTTCTGACACAACAATTCTCTGGAGATGGAATAGCCGGTTCCCTTTGGATCAAGCCGAAGATCATATTCAAGAGGCTCATGTCCAGGCACAGTCATATCAACGAGTAATGAAAGGTTTTCACTTTTACCGCGGGTCAAAAGATTTGCAATACCGCCGAATTTCGACAAAATGCTGTTCAAATTGCCTGATGCCGAAGCGGAGAGTATGGAAAAAGCATCTAGAAAAGAAGTCTTGCCGACGCCGTTTGCACCGATCAGAACCATAAAGGGCCGCACCTGTAGATCTATGTTGAGCAGCCGCCTGAAACCATTTATTTTGATCCGGTTGATCTTATTCATTATATTCCTCCTGTATCAGGAATTTCCCTTTTTCCGACGGGCGCGGCCGCCTTTGATCCTGGGTTTCGGGGCTTCAACCTCACAGAGATCCTCAAGTCCGTGGGCGATGGCGATGGAGCGGTCCTTTTTGCAGACTTCCCGGACGCGGTCGGGCCATATGGTGTACGCCAGGTGCGCCCAGTCGTAGTCGCCTTTCTCAAGCTTTTTCCAGCAAGCCTCCGTATCTTTGCTCCAGGAGCGCAGGCGGAAAAGGCTGTGGAACGGCGCGGCGTTGATGATCACGCCGTCGTTGAGGTCCGGCTTGTAAGGCAGTGCGGCGATGCGGAGCAATTCCTCGCGCAGGTCATGCAGTTCACCGAGAAACGTGCGGGCTTCATTCAGTCGGTCGTTCAAACGGGTTGCCTCGCGGCCGGAGGAGGCTTTCAGGTTGTTTTCAATTTGGGTTGTCCCGCGTTCGACTTCCGAGATCTTGGGTTCGACGTACTTGTTGACCGCCCCGTAGAGCGTCTGGTCGTTCAGGCGGTGGTAGTAGAGCCAGATGGTGTACGATCCCGAGGCGGTGGAGAGCGGCCAATAGATCGGGGCCTTGCGCCGGCTCTTGGAATAGCGCTTCAGGTGGTTTTGGAAGAATCCCGCCGGTCTTCGGAAGTAATCACGCAGGTCGGAGACGCCGAGGATGTCGCAGGCTTCCTGTTCGATCTCGTGGGATTTGTCCTTCCAGAGCAGGTCGAAGACCTCGCGCACACGGCGGACGATGTCGTCCCGGTGCGGCCGGTCGCCGTTGAAACCGGGATCGTCCACCAGGACGCCCTCCCAGGAGATACGCAGTGGATACTCCGAATCAGGGATGTTCGGGTTCTTGACCGAGCCTTTCGGCGGCAGGGTGTTCGCGTCCGGTCGGGCGCGGAGCCATTCTTCGCTGACGATGCGGTTCGTTTTGGCGGGCAGGCCATCCGGCCCGACCAACATCCCCGGCGGACAGATCGGCAGTGGATCGAAGAGGTCGGGAGGCTTCGGGGCGAGCGAAGGGTCGATGGTTATACGGATGTCCCAGCGGCCGAAGATACATCCAAGAATGTAGCTGCATATAGAATGGTGATCATCATCACGTATTTGTTGTTCGTTTTCTATTCTTTCGTTATCATCAGCTTCTTGTGTATCTGAAACCCAAGCGGGGCTGTTCACACTATCCATCAAATCGCGTTCCAGAATTTCCATATCGGTACGATTGAAACCATAGATTTGCCCAATTTCAAGATCAAGATTGCTTCCGATCAAAGATGACCGATCTAGAAGATTTATTTTTGTAAAGGCAAGACTAATTGGGACATTCGTGAACTCTATGCATACTTCATCTTCTTTATAGACGTCTTTATGCTTCAATATTATGCTTTTTAGCATCTTATAAATTGCATCAACTATGTTCGCTGGAGCCTCAATGTAAGGAATGGAAGCAACCATAGAATTCTGAAACTTTGGTTGCCCGAAGTTTTCGCCTCTGAATCTTGCAACTGCACTCGCAACATTTGAGGCAGTTAACGCTAGAACCCATTTCTCCTTTCCTTTGTGAGGGTAAATCTGCGAGCGACCTGCTGTAGGTATTACACCGGATGGAACAAGATAAGGCACCAAACGTGAAGACCTCAACATATAACTGATACCTGAACGAAAATAGAATTCCGTGTTTTGAGGGCGTGACCTTACTTTCCCCTTATTATCCATGAAACTCTTGATCTCAAATCCGTCATTCTTCCACTTAACCAATAAATGAATCGAAGCAGCAAACGGGGACGCTTCATCGATTTTAGAATACCAAGCCCATGTCTTGCCCTGGGTAGTAAGTTTTATGAGCGCTTTTTGATCATCCATACTTTTCAATGCCGGTGGAGTAAAAATTATGGATTTTGGGCTAATTTCATACCAAAGGCGAAGAAACCTATTATCTTCACCAGTTTGTAACCCAACTCTAATATCAGCGCCAACAGGCTCTAACGTTGAGCGCGCGGCAATCGAACTGATGATTTCTGGTTTGATCCAATAAACATAAGGGGATCCACTCAATTTCATGAAATTCGTAGAGTTGCCTAGAAACACATTCTTTGAAAACAGGGCGCTTCGTGTATGTTCTATGCAGTTCTCCAATTCGTTTTCTTTCTCATTACATGTAAGTAAGCGAAAGAATACAGAGTGGCTATTTGACTTCTCACTGCATTTGAAGATCGCAGCAGCAGTCTCTACCATCGCGTCCAAGACACCTGAACCCAAGTCCACGAGAGTTTCAACATGTAAACGATTGGCAAGTATAGAAGTTCTAAATTTTTCGAGACTAGTAAGAAAAAAACAGGTTCGACTTACAATCACGCCCGTCTTTGCATTTGAACTGCTCAATGTATCTGCTCTTTCCATGAAGTGAGCAAGTATGTTGCCTTTTGAATTTGGATAGTTGGTTTCAATGTATACCTTTGAGGTGACAGATAGTTCTCCGAACGGCGGATTCATTAACACCGTGTCGTAGCGCTTTCTACACAGGTCTATTAAGGCGAACCCGCGGGCCGCATCCTCGGCGAAGAGCCGTCGGCGGACCGCCAGTCCGTTTTCCGCCTGTTCGGCATAGTCCTTCAGGGCATCCAGTATGCGGTCTTCCGCCTGATCCCAAAATCGCTCGTCGGTGATCTCTTTCACATCGAAGCGCAGTTCCATCTGGGCAGGCTTCACAGGGACCGATCCGCCGAAAAGTTCCAATTGAACGGGTTTTGGCTGCTCCCCCCATTGCTTCTTGGCCGCGGCCACGGCGTCCTTGATCTCCTCTTCGATTTTCAGGAGAGAGCCCGCCTCGCCCGCGAGTTTCATTTTCTCGAACACCTCGTCCACGATCTGCCCCAGCACCCGGGGCTTGAGGCCGGTGCTGAACTCTCGGCGCATCTCTTCTTCGCCGGGCATCGGCTCGGCGGTAACGATGTTGGATCTGGAGATGCACGGCCGTTCGGGGGCCTTGAGGCCGAGGTTCTTCCAGCTCTTCTGCGCCCGCAGCCAGAGGGCGAGGGCCGCGATCTGCACCGCGCGCGGGTCGATGTCAATGCCGTGCAGGTTGTGCTCGATGATCAGTTTCGGGACCTCCCGGCGCAGATCGTCGAGGGTCTCGAAGTCCTGTTGAATTGTCCGGCCGGTGGCTTCCAACTTCGGACTTTCAGGATCGTGCCAGGCTTCTTCGTACATCCGTTCCAGTAGGTCAAAGGCGTAAAGCAGAAAGTGACCCGACCCACAGGCCGGGTCAAGGATGCGTAGATCGCGCGGGTCTTTTTGGGGTCGGTGCTCGATGTAAACCGGACGTTTGAGCAGTTCCTCCTGGGAAAGATCGGTTTCGTCTTCCTTTTCAGCGGGGGCCTTTTCACCCGGACCGAGGAAGACCTCGTTCGGCCTCCGCACAAGATAGCAACATTCTTCCTTGAGCGCCGTCTCGCCTTTGCGCATCTCGTACCAGATACGCCCCAACGTGTTGTCAGTAAGAAACTCCACGACATACCGCGGGGTGAAGAACTGATTGCGAACAGCCAATTCCCGGCTGTTTCGGGGGGACTGGGAGGCCTCCCGCATGGCTTTGCGTTCTTCAGGCGGGTTGAAATACTGGTAGACCCAGCCGATGGTCTCGTCCTCGGTCCAGAGGTGCGTAAGCTCGGGCTTGTTGAGCTCGGCGAGGAGGTCTTCCATGCAGCGCTCCGAGGGGAACACCGCCGACTGGGGCGTCATTCGGTCGAACAAGACGCCCAGGTCGAGGGCGAGCTCGTCGAAGAGGCACTCCAGAAACACACGGTAGGTGTCGTAACGTCCGCCAAGCGCGCCGCCGGAGATGCGCTCGAACATCTGAAAACCGGCCGAAGTCGTTCCTTTGCGGACGCATTCGACCACCAACCCCCGCTCCTCGCACAGACGCAGGGCCGCCAGCCGGTTGAGGGCGGTGAAAGAGATCTCCAGGACCATCCGCTCATAGGCGGCCTTGCGGCGCTCCGAATCCTTCCCCGCCGCGCCGGCGGTGTAGTGATCGAGAAGATGGCGCAGACGGCGGGCCGCCGCGTGCTGATCGGGCGAAAGGTGCGCCAGATTTTCAAGCGGCAGCACAACGCCGTCCGGGTGGAGACCGAACACGCCGCAAAGCTGGTCGGTGACGTCCTCGATCAGCCGACGCCGGCAGGCTGCAACGGTCCTGGCCAGCAGATTTCGTGTGCTTTTGTCGAAACTCATCAGCGCCCCTTGATCCGTATCCGCTTGTTCGATTTCAACAGTCCGGCCAGCTTCTCCCGAATGCTGGCCAGCCAAGAATCCAAATCTGCCATGGAGTCGATTACCGCAGGCAGCGCTAGCGTGTCGGCTTCGATAATCTCCTCGACCGGCGGCTCGTCGTCCTTTTTGGGAACCGGTTCAGGTTCGGGCTCGGTCGGGCGTTTCCGTATGATTTCCGCTTTCAGCTCTTCGAGCAAGCCCGGCAGTATCCGCCGGCGGACCAACAGGGTCTGCAGCAGCCTGACGGGGTCGCTGTTCCCGACGGTCGGCGGCAGATCACATGTAAGTCCGGCCGCGATCTCCTCGCGGTCCTCGTCCATCAGTTTCATCCAGTCCGGCTCTGTTTCGAGCCCGGTGAGGGCTTTTTTGAGGTCGTCTTCATACGCAGCGCGATCGACCGCATACCGCTTTTCCGTACGGTCCACGGCGGACCTGACTACGCTTTTCAGATCGGGTAGATGTTCGAAGAACCTTTCGCTCGACAGTACTTCTTCAGCCGTGGCTCTCTCTTCCACGCTCAAGAGATCGTTTACGGCTCCAGGGAAGAGTTGTTCGAGGTCGGCCAAGGAATCCAGCATTGACCGGGCGTTTTGCACGTCGGCCTCCGCGCCGGATTCAAGGGCGTCGAAAACAGCCTTGGCCCAGGTGATCTCGTCCGGCAGCACACATTCAGTTCCACCGAGGACCGAAGCCGCTTCACCGGCATCGCCCTTCAGCAGATCGGCCGCATCGGCCAGCAGGCGCTGTGAACGCTCTTCACCGGGAAGGCTCAGGAGACGCAGACGGTCGGGTAAAGCTCCGAGTTTTTCCAAAAGATCGGGTACGTGCAGCCGGACGGAGCGGCTGATGTGGTCTTCCAACGGCAGAACTTCGTCGCCAAAGAGGGTTTCCAGGCGTCGGGCGGCCTTGTCCAAGGCTTCGGGGGGCAGCTTGGCATCACGGGACGATACACCGATCCTGTTGAACGAGACCGTGCTTTTGACGGCTTCCACCGCCTGCGGTCCCGCAGTGCGCACAGGTCCTCCTGCGCCCGGGACGTGGAACTCGATCTCTCCGGCGCGAAGGAGAGCCGCAAACAGACACCGTACGGTGTCTTTGGTCCACCCGTAAGGGGGCGAGGAGAACAGATCCTGGAGATAGGAACCCTGCAGCCTGCCGGAACCGGACTCGGCGGTCTTGGTCCGGAACACCCTGATAACCTCCGCGAGCACCGGGACCGCGGTGTCCACCCGAGGAGCACCCCTGCTCTTGACCACAAGACCGAGAGGATCGAGGTCCTTGGTGATGCGGTCCATACGTTCTACGCCGAGAAACTTGGCAGCCGCATCCGTGGAAGGCCGGATCGGGGCCAGGTGGAAATGGGGGAAGACCTCCTTGACGGCCCCGTCCAGGACCGAGCGCATAGCCGCGTCCAGGATCTCGCCGGCTTCACGGACAGGGGTCGGCTTGCCACGGAAGATGAAGACGCCTTCCAGCATCGCCTTTTCCATAGCGGCGGCCGTCCGCTCACGGCAGCGCTCGGCCGCCCGGCGTTCGGCGCGCAGATACTGGGCCACCACGTGATCCGCCGTCCGTTCGTCAACATCGCCGAGGACTTTTTCCGAGCGCACGATTTCGGGAAGGAGGTCCTCCACGGTGTCGTCGTTTTTCACCAGGAGGACCACGGTGTTATTCAGCTCCACCTGTGCATTGGTGGAGACCAGAAATTCATTTCGTTTGTCGTCCCAGAGAGCAGGATCGACAAATTCCAGGCGCAGCTCGACATCTTCGGAACCGCCTACGACCGTTGTCCGGCCGAGTTTGACCGATGACCTGACATCCTTGATATTTTCCAGTCTCGCGGCGGGCTGCACACGAAATAATGAATGGTCGGCGGTACCCTGTTTGAGGATGTCAATCCTTGCCCTCATTGCTTCGCCGGACGTGGGCGCGTAGCTGTTGCGCTTGTCGCGGATCGGCTTGACGGCGTCGCTCAGGAAGACCCAGCCGCCCGCCTGCGGGTCCTCGATGAGGCCGCATTCTCTCTCAGACGCGATTTTTCGAAGAGCCTCCTGCACCTGGCCGAGCAGCCCGGGAGCCCCGATCTTTCCATAGAGCAGTGCGGCGAGATTCTCCGCCGTACGCGGAAAGGTCTCCACGGGCTGCAGGGCGGCAACCGCCTTGGCCGTGCGTGTTTCGAGGGAGTCTGTCCCGAAGATCTTAGCCGTTTTCTCCACGCCGCCGATGACATGAGGCAGGACCTTGGCGATGTCAGCGCGGAGGGTGTCGTAGAAATCGTCCACGCAGGCGAGCGCGCCGATCTCCCGGTCGGCGAGCTTGACGGCGTCGGCACCGAGGACACGGCTCTTGTCCACCAGCACGTCTTGGATGACGCGAATCGCCGACCGCAGACCGATGCCGCCGGTGGAACGGGCAAGAGTCCTGATAAGTTCCAGCAGAAGGTCGAAGTGTTGCGGCAGGAACGGATAGAGGCGCGTGAACGTCGCCGGATCGGGGTCGCCCTTGAACAGGGTCGTACCGGACAGTCGGGTGTGAGTGACCGTGGATTGACCGTGCTCCTTGAACAGGGCTTCCAGTTTCTTCCGCCCCTCCTCTGATTTGTCGAGCAGACGCCGGTAGGTGATCTCACGGATGTCGCTCGCGTCGAGATGGATGGAAATCGGGAAACGGTCCCGCAGCTTGTTGAGCTCCGCGGAGTTATGCGCGGCCTTTTCGACGATTTCGCTCAAAGTCTGTTGGCCGGTGGCGGCGATCCAGACCTTGCCTTTGCCGAGTTCCTTGAGATTGCGGGCCAGGCCGTCGAGGTTAAGAATCAGCTCGCCGCGGGGGGCGACGTACTGACCGGCCTCGTCCACAAGGAGCAAAATGTTTTCGTGTCCGGTCTTGCGCCTGCAGATGTCGATGATCTCGCGCGCCAGATCCCGGACATCCCTGGCTTCCTCGAAACGTAGGCCGCGGAAGCTCTCCGGTGTGGGGAAATCATCCGACAGAACCTCCGGCACGATCTCCGCGGCGCGGGCCACACCGATCAACGGATCGTTGTGAATTTCCTCCCATTCCCCGTTGTAGCGCGCCCGGTATCCGGCCTTGAACTCATCGTATTTGCCGCGGCGGTCGAGTGTGAACTCAAGCTGTGCGGTCTTCTTCTCCTTGGAAAAGCCCGCCCATTGCAGAACTTTCCAATAGAGCACGGTGGAGACCGGGGCGGCTGCGCTTTCGGCGAGCTGCTCGGCGCCGAGATCGAGCAGCACCACCGCTGTGGGATGTTTTTTGGAGACGGTACGCAGTGCGGCCGGAATCTCGTTGCGGGCGAAGCGGTCGCAGAGCAGATCGAGGAAGGGTTTACCTACAACCGTGCGTGTCGGATCGAGGGATGCTCCGAGGTATTTGGTGAACGAGCTTTTGCCGCTGCCGTAAAAGCCGGACACCCAGATGCCGACCTCCGTCACCTGACCGCCCCTGACGCCTTCGCCGAAAATATCGAGAAACTTGCGGAAACAGGACTCGATATTGTCCGTAACCTCGTACTCGGCGACCTCACGGGCCAAGCGGTCCTCCTCTTGGGCGTAATAGTCGATGACTTTCTCAATGGTCCGATCGATGGGTCGCCGGGGCGAAAATACCTGTCGAATCCTTTCGCTCATCATAGACCTCCAAGCAACGTCGACCGGTAGTTGCCGTCGACCGGGTAAAAGTCAAGAAAATGGAGACCGTACTGGCCGGATCTCCTGCCGGGATAGAAAATCACCGTCGGTGTTTTGACCTTGTCGTGCAATTGGCTCTCGATGGTCCGCGTACGGAAATAGGGATGAAGCAGCTCCGCCTCGGTGAGCAGCACGACGGTGCCGGCGGGGGTCGACTCGATCACTTGAGCCACCCGGTCCACCAGAGAGTTCCCCTGGCGGAGGACGTCACGGACCGCTTCATTAATCTGATCCGCCTCGGCGTCGGCTTCCAGTTCAAGCCAAATATCCCATCTGCCGGACTTGTCGACCGTGTCCCAAAGGAGGTCCGCAAGAGAAACGCGGCGGACTTCGAAGCCCGTCTCCTTTATCCTGGATGTCCATCGCGGCAGATATTTTTTAAGATCGAGCATCAATTCGGGTGGATAAGCGAAATAGAAAACCGGGTCGCTCCTGGCCGGATTGAGCGCATCAGTGTCTTGGATTTTGTCGAGCAGTTCGTTGAATGCATTATCGAGCGAGTACATCGATCAACTCCTCAATGGATTTGATAACCCAGGTGAAATGCACGACCGAGCCGGCGCGCTGAACAATCACCCCACGATGTTCACCGATCCCGTCCAGCCGCTCCACCACTTCGGACGGCGTCATTCCGAACAGTCCCCAGTCTGAATGGTTACAAAGGGAGGAATCCGTCACGCCCGCTTCATTGAGTTCCCGGGCCAAGATCGCAGCCCCTTCATCCGACATGCGGTAGTTGACGATCTCCCTGCGGCCCCGGACGACTTCATGAAGGAATCCGACATCTCGAAGGAGACCGAGAACAGAGCGGGCGATGCGCACCGACACCTTCTCCGACCATTGGTTGTCCAAGCGGCCGTCGTAATGTGCTTCCGACAGAAAGGAGAGCATCGGGTCCGTGTCCATGACGGGTCTTCCCCTGCGGGCGGCGGGCCAGTATTCACGTATCGTGAAGTCATAGACCAGGGGGTCCTGACGTGCCGTAAACACGAACAGGAGCTCGGTGAAAACACGCCCCGACAGACCTGATGCAAGCACCTTTTGAAGAATCCGTGCGGGCTTGTCACTCGGTCTCAAGAACCGCGGTATAAATACTCTTCTTACGATATCGCGCGTTCTGTAGGCGGTGGAGTTGCCGAGCAGCCCTTCAGTCTGGACCCTGCGCGTGAAATCATCGAGCGGTTCATCCGGACGCCATTGTTCGAGGAGGCGCCGTGTCTCTTCGATCATCCCGGCGCCCTTGCTGATCGCGGTCGAGTATTTCCGTTGTGCTTCTTTATTCATGGTCACACTCGGCTTCCGTCTATTTCGGTGGTGAAATAGGGGAAACAGGGTTCATTCCTCGTAAACGCCGTATGGTAAACAGCGGCGGTTTTTCTAACACCCGCCGTCGTCATAATGTCCTTGTCAGTGCCGATCTTTCTTGCACCCGGCGAGGCGTCCGTTTTTTTGCCGTCGTACATCGATGCGAGCAATTTCAGCAATTCCTCCGGCTGTCCCATGGCGGTGCGCAAGGTCGGGAAAAAATCCTCTGCCGGGTCCGGAGGCATTCGATGGAGTTCAGTTTCCAAAGCTTCGGGCAGCCTGAAGAGGTGGTACACACCAACACGTCCGACGGCACTGTCATGAGCGTCGCCTGCGGCTTTACCTGCGGCGTGGATTGCTGCGTGAAAGGTCGTCCTTGGATACAGACGCTTCAAATAACTCAGCCCCGTTTCATTCATGAATTCGGTTCTCCACCATGCAGGAGAGACCGACTCACCGAGGGAGAGAACAACCGCACGCAGACGGAGGACAAGAAAGGGCTGTAGCGGCTTCCGCATTTCGTTCTTAGTCATCATCTCCTGTCACCTTCCGGAAGCGTCAACTTACCCTGACCGACCATCTTCTTGCAAAAAATCTCCAGTTGAGCCTTGGCGAGCTTGGAAGGCTTGGACAGACCGTTTTCCCATCGGTTGACGGTCGCGTAACTGACGCCGATCTGCCGGGCCAGATCTTCCTGGCTCAGGGAAAGCTGACGTCGTATCTCTTTTACCAATGCTGAAAGACCCCGACCTTCTGTGTCCATTCACTGCACCTCCCGACTGAATAACAGACCACCGTCCCTATCCGAATTTAATAGCGTATGTTATATCGTTCGCAAAAGAAAAAAAAGGAAAATCCGTGACTTGATCGAACCACATTTCAGAATCACCGGTTTCCCGTACGAATCGATCTAAGACCGCGATCTTCCTTTAAGTCATCAATATAGAACCAAGTCGCCGCGGGTTCGGCTCTATTTCGACGGACGGCGATCAAAACGCGGCGGTAGAGGCAGGGGTCGCCGGGAAGAAACTATTCAACTGTCTCGTGACGTTAACTACTACATGCATGAAAGTTTCTATTTATCAAGCAATCAAGTCGGTTCTTTGTACGTGCCTTAGATGGGTTTGCGCCACATGACCTGCCATGCCGGGGCTGTATGGCAGCTGGCGGCGTTCTTCCCGATAGCGGGATAGTCTTCTCTCAAGATCGAGATGATCCTTGAAAAGGTTCTCTTAAGACGAGGTGTCGGATTTGAGTTGACACCAAAGGAGACGTGAACAACGGGCAATAGGGGAATGGACAATAGAGAAGCTGGAGAGCAGGCGGACGGGTAGAAGTCGGCCTGGCGGGCTGAAAACAACAAAACCCCGAGGGGATTACCCACGGGGTCTTGTATTTAAGAAGAACCGCTTATGTGCAGCGGGTTATTTCTGGCTCCCCGGGACGGACTCGAACCGCCGACAGGGTGGTTAACAGCCACCTGCTCTACCGACTGAGCTACCGAGGAATGAGGTGCGTACGGTGCAACGGATGGACGCTGTACGTGCACCCGTTTACAGATAGGGCTTTTAGCATAGAGACTTCAGTGCGTCAAGAAAAAGTTGTGGATGGATCTGTAGTGCTGTGCGGTGGTTAAACGGCAGACAGGTCAGGAAAAACCGGGGGTACAGGGTAGACAGTATAAAGGGCGGGTTTGGGAGCGTACAGCTAATCATCATGTTTTGCCTCAGCTGGAAATGGAGAATCGCTTCTGTTGAGTTAGCGAGTTAAAAGTGTCCCCGGCTGCCGCAATCTGGTGGCGTGCGGAGCGGCGTTTTTCTTCCAGTCGTTTTTGCTTTCTGGCC